>JACVIX010000023.1 GCA_015711725.1 Candidatus Geothermincola primus
ATCGGACAAATAAGACAAGGGCGAAGTCGCGATAACGCGCATGGCGCATCAAGTCAAACGCGATGGCTAATATTAACTTGATGTAATATTTTCATCAAATAAATTTTTCGCTTTATGAAATGAGTATTTTGCGAGCTTGCAATCGCGCTCCGCTTGATCCCGCGACTCTTTCCACTCTACCCTGCCCGGGACGCTCCATCGATAAGCAGGTAAATCCCGCTTACCAAGCTTGACTCGTCGGAAGCCAGATAGACCGCGGCATAGGCCACGTCCTCCGGCGTGCAGAGGCGGCCCAATGGGATGGTGCTCGCTCCCACCACTTTGGCCTGCTCCTTATCCTCCACCTGGATATTGTATAGCTGTCCCGCCAGAGCCAGAAACCGCTCCCCCATGGGGGTGTCCGCCACCACCGGGCAGAGGCAATTGGACCTGATCTTCTGGGGTGCCAGTTCCACCGCCAAAACCTGCGACATCTGCAGAATGGCGGCTTTGGCCGCGCCGTAGAGGCTGTTCCCCGCCCTGCCCTTGAGCGCCGAGAGGGAGGAAGTATGAATCATGGAGCCACCGCCCGCCTCGATCAAGTAAGGGATAGCGTACTTGGTGCACAGCCAGGTTCCTTTGAAGTTAACCGATACCACCCGGTCGAAATCCTCCTCGGTGGTCTCCACAATCCAATTCATATGCTCTATCCCCGCGTTGTTGAAGAGAACGTTGAGTCCTCCTAACTTTTTCGCCGCCTCTTCTATCATCTTGCGCACATCCTCGCTCTTGGAGATGTCGCACTGTATGGCATAGGCTTCTCCTCCAGCGGCGTTGATGCCCTCCACCACCCTTTCCAACCTCTCTCCGTCGATATCCACAGCCGCCACCTTGGCTCCTTCCTTGGCGAACATCTCAGCGGAAGCCTTCCCAAACCCAGAAGCGGCTCCCGTAACGATAGCCATCTTGTTTTCAAGTCTCACTTCCCATCCCTCCTTTTACCTGCCAAACCTATCCGGGAATCCCGGAAAATAATTCTTGATAACGATAATATTTTACATTATGTAACTAATATTTTTACTCTGATCCTCCGTCGCAATACACGACGCCGACTCATCCCTAGATGGAAATCTCCTCCTCGCTCCTCAATAACCGGCTAAATCGGAGAATTCCTCGAGATCCAATTCCTTCAAGCGCTCCAGACGAGGTACTCCCTCATCCGTCCAGTTCTGGACACGATAGTACTCTTCCAGCATGGGCTGGTAATCTGGGACGAAGTCCTTGGCGTTCCCTTCCGCGTAGGGCTCTCCACGCATGCGCGGAGGCATGAGATCATCCTCGCCGGTTAGCCCGCAGGCCAGGTTGATAATCCGGCCTAGATGGTAGATTCGCGCGCCGGTCTTCATAAGCTCATCTAAGGAGCGCCTCTTCCCTGTGGCATAAGCCAACGGGTCCAGATAATCGGAGAGGGTGAGCCCCACATAGACCATGAACTTGCAAGCCACCAGGGATTCTAAAACTGCGGTGAAGGCATGGTACCTACTTACCATTTGAGCCTTGCCCTCACTGGAGAAACGGTCCAAGGGCTCGGCGATGCCGATGTCCGGAAGGGTCATGCCTCGCTCGATGTTGTAGGTGGTAGCGGAGAGATGGCACGCTCCCCGGTTAGTGGTCCCGTAAGCCAGAGCCCATCCGGAGAAGGCCTTGGGATCATGCATTGGAAATTCCAGGCCTTTACAATGAACGGAGTAATTAGTGCTTTCCCCGCCCAGTCGCTCCGCGGCTTTCCTGGTTCCATCGGCGAGCAAGTCGCCCAGCCAGCCTTCCCGCCGAGCTAAACGGTCTACTAGGGCAACCACCGCCTTCCCGTTTCCCCAGCTCAAATCCAGACCCTCGGTCTGTTTCTCGTCGATGATTCCTTTCTCGAAACATTCCATGGCGAAAGCGATGGTGGATCCCACCGATATGGCATCCATACCATGACAATTACAGAGGTGGGTGGCTCTGGCAACCATGTGGATGTCATCCACCAGGCACATGGCACCAAAGGAGGCTAGGCACTCGTATTCGGGTCCGGTCACCAATTGGGGCTCGGAAGAACCCTCTGCGACCTCCATCTTTCTGCCACAACCCACCGGACACCCTCGGCAATGCCAATTGCCTTTTAAAATCTCCTGGTTATAAACCTCGCCGCCAAGCTTGGAGTACCCCTCTGGCCAGTCCCCCAGCCTCCAGTTCTTGGTGGGAATGTCCCCGAAATAAGCGCAGATGGAAAAGGTTCCCGGAGTGCCGTTGTTTTTCAAAAAATCGCAGGTGGGATTGGATTTGATCTTTTTCAGAATTTCCTTTGCCGCGGCGGAAAAGGATTCCTCATCGGCCAGTGCCACTTTTCTGGAGCCGCGCACCGCGATGGCCTTGAGGTTCTTGGACCCCATGACTCCCCCCATACCGCTGCGCGCCGCGGCGCGACCCTCGTCCCCCATTATAGAAGCCATCCAGGAGAGACTCTCGCCCGCCTTCCCGATACTCACCACTCTCACTTTTCTGTCGCCCAGCTCTTCTCGAATGGCCGCCTCGCTCTCATAAGTATCCTTCCCCCAAAGATGGGAAGCGTCTCTTATCTCCGCCATCCCATCGTGAACCCATAAGTAAACTGGCCGGGGAGACTTTCCGGTCACGATTATTCCATCGAATCCACTGGCTTTGAGCTCCGGCGCCCAATAGCCCGAGGCGTGCGCCTCGCCCCAGTGACCCAGTGGCGATTTGCCGCAAACCACGTAACGGGTATTAGCGGGAAAGATAGTGCCGGTGAGCGGGCCCACCATGAAAGCAAGCGCGTTCTCCGGGGAGAATGCGTCTTCCTTCCAGTTCACGCGCCGCGCCAGCAACACCTCACCCAGACCCAAACCCCCCAGAAAGAGCTCGCATTCTCTCTCATCCAGAGGCGTCTCCTCCAGCGCGGGGGAGTCCCCCAGCCGCACCTGGAGGATTTTTCCGTTGTAAGAGTACATTTTTCTACCCCCTTTCATCGTCTTTATCTAATCCAAAAACCGTTATATTACTTCAATCACTTCATTGGACAATTTCCAATTTTCATATACCCAGGAGCAAGAAGGGCAAAACTGTTTTAATTCGGTTAAAGGGAAAAAGAAAACGTCTGACTCATTAGACAATCCGCCGTTTATTGCCCTTGCTCAACCAGACTTACTACCACTGGTTCGCGGAAAGGTAAAGGGTGGGATATACCCCGTGGCAAAAAAAGAATCCGCAACGATGATCGTCTTTTCTCAACTGAAAGAAATTGGCTAAATGCGCTTAACATACTGTAATCGCCCAGGTGAATATTTTCATTATGTAAAATAATTTACCTTAGCATAATAAACATTAATTTTGACAAAATGTAAGGATTACTGATATTACACATCTATAGATAATTTCTATTTGCAAGATTTAAATTTGTTTCATCAAAATTTTATTTGTAGTCCTTAGGCTTAGTTGCGCTAGTTAAGCTGAGATGAATGCGTTTCAAAAGATATTTGCCTGCTCGATCCAGTTATCACAAGGGTGAGGCGCTTGCAGACTATCAGATACAACACCAAAGAAATGTTGCCCACTCTTAATAGGAAAAAGGACTGACACCATAAAACCTTTTTAAAGGGGTAAGCTGAAACGAAAGGCGGATCCACCCCCTTCTCGAGAATCGCACCAAATCCTCCCTCCATGGGCGTCCACTATCTCCGTGGCTATATATAAGCCCATACCCAATCCGATGGAATGGTGCATAACGTCATCCACCTGATAGAAGCGGTCAAAGATCTTCTCCCTTTCTTCATCAGGAACTCCGATTCCGCGGTCGAGGATGGAGACCACTTGCTCCGAGGCGAGCTCTTCCAGTTCCACCTCCACTGTCTCGCCGGGAGGAGAGAATTTCGCGGCATTCTCCAAAAGGATTATCAGCAAGCGGTTCACCTTCTCGCGGTCTACTTGTATAGGTCGGCATTCGTTAATCCGCCGGAAAGAGAAGGGGTTGCCTACTTCCCTCCTCCTCATCTCTTCTAAAGCCCGATCTATCAGCCTATCCAAACGAACGCTCTGCAGCTTGAGGAAGTAGCGCCCCTCCTCTATACGGCTAGCGTCCATGAGCTCCTCACCCAGGAGGTTGAGGCGAAGCGCCGATGACTTTACTCTTTTAAGGTTCTCCCTCACTCGTTCGGAGGAGCTCCTATTAAGCTCTTCCCAAAGAAGCTCCACATAGCCCTGGATCAGGGTGATGGGATGGCGCAACTCATGGGAGGCGATGGAAAGAAAATTTTTCAACTGTTGGGCCTGTTCCTCCAGAGCTCTCTCATACTCCCATTCACGGGTGACATCTATCAAGGACACCACCAATTCCCGAGTTCCCGGTATTCGAGCCATGTTTCCCAGCGCGTGCAATATTTTTCCTTCCTTTCCCGCCAGACGCAATGGAAATTGCAATGTTGTCGGTGGGATTTCCTCGCACAATCTCCGCAATGCCTGCTGGAAATTTTCTTCATCGTCTGGATATACAAGGTTAACGAGACGAACTTTTCCCTGAATATCCACCAGAAAATGGCCCAACAGGGCGGCCATCTGCTGGTTAGCCATCTCGATGGTGCTATCCTCTCCGATAAGGCACATGGCCGTTCCGGTGGAATCGAAGACCGCGCGGTACCTCTCCTCGGATGCCCTCAGCGCTTCCTCATCCCGTTTGCGCTTGGTTATGTCCCGCACCACCACGATAAACCCTTGAGGCTCTCCATTGATACCGCAAAGCAGGGAGGCGCTAAATTCCGCCGGGAAGTCGCTGCCATCCCAGCGAAACATGCGATACTCCACATTGCGTAGAGTCCCCCTCTCCGGTATCTCCCAGTAATTTCGCCGCGCTCTCTCCTGATCCTCCTCCGCCACGTAATCGAAGAAATTCGCCCCGATGATCTTATCCATGGAGGGAAAACCAAAAAGGGAGACCGCCTGCTGATTGGCGACCAGAACATTAGCCTCAAGGTCGGTAAGAAAGATGGCATCGGGAGATATCTCCACCAGTAAGCGGTATAGCTCTTCACTCCTTTTAAGCGCTTCCGCGGCTCGTTGTCGCTCCTCTATATCCTCGGAGATGGCTTTGGCCATCTCATTAAAGGTCTTGGCCAGTCTGCCGATCTCGTCCTTTGACTTCACCTCCACCCGGTATTGCAGGTCGCCCAAACCGATAGCCTCCGCTCCCTTGGTCAGCTTCTTTATAGGCTTCACCAATGTGGTGGCCAGCCAGAATCCTGTAAAAGCCACCGCCATAAAGATAATAACGGAAAAGATCACCGCTTGCCCCCGGAAGTCCTTCACCAACAGGAGCACCTCTCCAGCCTCCTGGGTAACCATCACTCTCCATTTAGGCAACAGGTGCCCTCGCCCACCTTCCCCCCCTGCATCTCCCTCCTCGCTGCTCATCCATGCGAAGTTGGCCAGTCGTTCGCGTCCCTCCTCATCCATATAATTCACCAGCCGCCTTCCTTCCCCTAACTGCGATAAAATCTTCACATCGGGTTTTTCCATAATCAATGACTTATTAGGATGAGCTATATACCTGCCGTACTCATCGAGGATGAATGCGAACCCCGTATTCCCCAATCTTAGGTTGTCAGTGATGGCCCAGACCAGCTCCATATTGAACTGAGTTGCTATAACCCCTTTCACCTCTCCCCCTTCCCCACGCACCGGCGCGGCGAAGGTTATCACCGTTTTTAAGGGGTCAGGAATCATGTACACGTTGGAGACAGCGACCTCCCCAGCGAGAGCTTTCTGAAACACCGCCTTATAACGCCAGCCCCCTCGGTAATTGTAATCCGTGGATGTGACTACGTCGCCCGAGGGATCTATCAGGGTAATATCCTCATAAGCGTTGAAAATGGCCTTCTTTTCCTTTAGATCTTCCTCCCATTCGCGCACGGTCGTCCTAGAATATATATCTTTATGTAAAGCGGCCAGCAGCTCAACGTCTTTGAAACCCTGCTCGATAATCCCTTGCACCAACAGCACTTGCTCCTGAGCCATCTCCCCGAAGTGCAGCGCGGCGTTATCTCTTAATTTCTCGGAGGCTTGGCTCATGGAAACCACCGCCACGCTGAGCACTGAAGCCGCAGCTATGGCCAGGAAACAGGCGACAATCTTGAACTGTATGCCCAATTTAAGGCGCTTCTTACTTTTCATATTCTCCCATCGCCTCAGTTCTAACGTAGCAATTGGAAGATCCTCTCGTATTCACGGTTAGTTTCTCCCAGCTCCATATAGAACTCACCCTTAATCATCGCCCACTCCTGAGGAAAGAGAGAGGGGTCATAATCCTCGCTTTCCCTCATTATCTTTTCCGCTCCCTCCACCGGCGTCCCGTAATAAAAAGATAAAGCGGCGCGGGAGCTCACCTCCGGCCGTAGGAAAAAATCCAGTAGGAGATAGGCTTCATCCCGGTTGACGGCGTCGTTGCACAGGAGCAGACAATCCAACCAAGCATTGAACCCTTCCGTGGGTAGAACATAAATTATGTTTTTCATCCCCCTCGCCAAGTAGGCCACGTCTCCACTATAAGCCTGAGCCATCCATAGATCTCCCCTTATCACTCCTCGGATGTTTTCAAAGGTCTCCCCCAGTCGCACTCCGTTGGCCTTGAGGCGCAGGGCTTTCTCCTCCGCCACGCGCAGCTCTTCAAGATCACGAGTGTTAGCAGAAAAACCGCAGCTCTTAAGCACCGCCATCATCGCTTCCCGAGTATCATCGAGCAAAGCTATTTTTCCAGCGAAGGCGGGATTCCATAGGTCCCCCCAACTGCGCGCAGTTGCGGGCACGAAATCCGTGTTTATCACCAAACCGGTGGTCCCCCACAGGTAAGGAACGGCTTTTAAGCCTTCGTATCTCAAGAGGTGACTGCCTCGAATCTCTTCTTTGATAATACTGAACCCAGGAAGGCGCTCCTCATCCAGGTTCTCTATCATTCGCAACTCCGAGAGGAGGGGGATAAGTGAGGTATCGGCAGAAATAACATCATATGAATCAGGTTTGGACTGAATCGCGGCGATCATCTCTTGGGAGGTCTCATATTCCAGGAGCTCCACCCGTATACCTGTCTCCTCCTCGAACTCCTGCAAGAGGGAAGTGTCAGTGAAATCCTTCCAATTAAATAAGCGCACCACCCTCTCCCTGGTCTCTCCGCCGGTTGGCGCCTTTTCACCGCATCCAGAAACCAGCAACGCAAGGGAAACGGCCATAGCAAGCAACGTTTTTTGGGAAAAAAGCCTCATGGATAAGCCTGTACAGTCTTTCTCTCTCACCTACGCCACCGCCCGAAGACGAGGTGTTCTTTGGCGCATCCTTCGCCCCAATGTTGAAGCGCATCTATGGGTTTTTCCTTGTCCCATCGAGAAGGTTCGTTCGGAGTTATGACCTTTATCACGAATCGAACATATATTTTGAAGATTTCTATACAAATTCTTATTCCCTATTTATAATTTTACCTCATATCAGCACGCTTAAACGCCTCCTTTCGCCCACGGCTAATTGCCTCATATCAGCGAGCTTAAACGCCGCCTTTCGCCCCTGGATAATTACCTCATATCAGCACGATTAAACGCCGCCTTTCGCCCCTGGATAATTACCTCATATCAGCACGATTAAACGCCGCCTTTCGCCCCTGGATAATTACCTCATATCAGCACGATTAAACGCCGCCTTTCGCCCACGGCTAATTGCCTCATATCAGCGAGCTTAAACGCCGCCTTTCGCCCACGGCTATGGAATCTTTCGGATAAAATATAATCTCTTGAGCTGGCATACCGGGATTGAAACAACAAGAGAGAAAGGGGGGATGGGTTAAACCTTCTTTTATGATATTTATCTACACCATGTAATATTTATTCCAATAGACTAAGCGCGGTGTTTACCGCCTCGATTCTTTACACAATCATTCCTGGAGTCGGGCGAGCACCACGGCGCAGCCCTCCACCATATCCCGTACTATCTCCACCGCCGGCTTGATCTCCCTTATCATCCCCGCTACCTGGCCACACATAAAGGAACCTTCCTCCAGATCCCCCTCCATGGAGGCCCTCATGTTGCGTCCGAATCCTATCATCTCCAGAATCTCATCCGAGGACCAGCCCTCTCGTTCCGCCTGCAAAATCTTCTCCGCCAGGGCGGTTTTGAGCACTCGGGTGGGTCCGAAGGCCCTTCCCGTGATCACCGTGCCGGTATCGGGCGCGCTTATGATCAACTCCTTGTAGTTGGGGTGAGCGGGGCTCTCCACCGACGCCACGAAACGGGTGCCCAGCTGCACTCCCTCCGCTCCCAAGGCGAAAGCAGCAACCATGCCCCGCGCGTCTGCTATTCCACCAGCCGCCACCACCGGCACCTCTACCGCGTCCGCCACCTGGGGAACCAGGACCAAGGTGGAGAGCTCATCGAAGCCGTTATGGCCCCCCGCCTCAAATCCCTCGGCGACGATAATGTCCACCCCCGCCTCCTGGGCTTTCAACGCCATGCGCACGTTGGAGACCACGTGGACGACCTTCATCCCCAGGGCATGCGCCTCCGAGGTGTGCTTTTTCGGGGAGCCGGCGGAGGTGGAGAGAACTTTCACCCCTTTCTCCCCCATTACTCGAAGAAGGTCGCCGGAGTCGGTGCGCACCAAGGGGATGTTCACACCGAAAGGCTTATCCGTAAGACTTTTAGCGATATCGATCTCGGCGGCGAGGACCTCGGGGGTCATACCCCCTGCCCCGATCATGCCTAACGCTCCCGCCTCAGAGACGGCCGCCGCCAAATTGCCATCGGATACCCAGACCATCCCCCCTTGAAGGATGGGATACTCTATGCCTAGCAGATCAGGGATTGCGCTCTTCATCCACGTCCACCTCCATCCTTTCAGCACGAGAGCTCCTTGACGCCCCGCGTTTCTTCACGCTAATGAGGACATCATCATCTTGACACGCGGATATATTATACCAGCAATATCAGCAGCTCTATCATCGATATCGATGATAGAGAGGCGCGGCAACGGGAAACGGAAAAGATTATGCCGGTAATTACCGCTTTATATCATGATTACTTGCCACCGCTTCTTTGTTTTCCTTCCCTTGACTCAGCGTACGCCTCAGCCCTTATCACTCAAAAAAGGTGAGCCTGGCTTTCCTTGCATGAGATGCCGTATTGCCCCATTTCGCCTCTTTAAGCGCTTTTTAGCTATAATAGACTGTAATACCAAACCCACAATTGCGACAAAACATACAACTTAGGGAAAAGATGAATGGTTAGGGGAAGCTTCTTGCTATATCATTTATGAGTTAATGGGAGGAAGGTGAAAGCGGGGCCGCATCGAGGCGGAAAGGAGAAGGCTATGGCTATTATTCCCGATAAATTCAAAGTGGCGCTGGACGGTCATCTGACCCTGGCCAATTTTCACCAGAAACTTGCGGAGTGGAGGGGAGATCACAAGTACTGCAAGCTCCACGAGCCTTTGGAATACCAAGACTTTCCCTTAAAGGAACTATCCATGGTGGACGCTGCGACTTTCGTGGAGCGCATGGCTTCCGCCTTGCGGGACATGGGCGTGAAACCAGGTGACCGAGTGGGTATTACCACCTCCAACAATATCGATCTTCCCATGGGCGTCTTCGCCATCGCCCGAGCGGGGGCGGTGGCCGTGCCCATGAATTACATGTTGAAGAGCGGGGAGATGCGCTATATAATGGAGAACTCCGGCGCGGAAACCCTCATAGTGGACCGGGAAATCTTCGACACCAATATCGGGGACCGGGATAAAATACCGGTTATCAAACGCTGGGTGATGGCGGGACCGTCCCGGGACTGTCTGGAAGGTTTCATCTCCTTAGACCAAGCCTTGAGCGCGGCGAATCCTCAAGGCCCTTCCATCCGTCAAACCCCCGATGACGTGGTGGCCATCTTCTATACCTCCGGCACCACTGGATTTCCTAAAGGAGCCACCATGACCTCCCGTAACCTGCTCACCGCCCAGAAGATCGGCGCCGCCATCCTCCCGGTGGGACCAAAATCCAGCGGCATATACTGTCTTCCTGCCGCCCATGTCATGGGCTTCGGGGTGTATATCATGGGATGCTGCGTGGGGCTCAGGTCCTATTACATGCGACATTTTTCTCCGGCAGAGGTGCTGGAAGCCATGGAGCGGGAGAAGGCGCAGATCTTCGTAGGAGTCCCCGCCATGTACGCCATGATGTTGGATCACGGAATAGATAAATACGACCTCTCCAGCCTGAAGATGCTGGGCAGCGCCGCAGACGCCATGCCCCAAAGCCAGATCGAGATCTTCCAAAATAAGGGGAACCTCTTCAAGCTGGGGCCCTTCAGAGCCAAGGCTTTCTTCGCGGAGATCTACGGCATGGTGGAGCTGGCGGGCACCGCAACCATGAAGATATCCATCCTGGGACTGCGCTATCCCCCTGGCTGCGTGGGATGGCCGGTCTGGCCAGTGCGTGTACGCATCCTCGACGAAGAAGGTAACCGCCTGCCTCCGGGAGAGGTGGGAGAAGTTGCCGTGAAGGGCCCAGGGGTGACCGTTGGCTACTGGGAGAACCCCGATGCCACCCAGGAGTTGATCAAGGATGGGTGGCTGCGCACCGGTGATATGGGCAAGATGGACCGCTTGGGACGACTCTACTTCGTGGACCGCAAGAAAGACGTGATCAAATGCGGTGGTTATTCCATCTTCTCGGTAGAGGTGGAAAGAGAAATCCAGGAGCACCCCGAGGTGGCGGAGGCGGCGGTGATCGGGGTGCCACATCCTCTAAAAAAACAGATGCCCATCGCAGTGGTGTCCCTAGTTTCCGGCTCGCACGCGAGCGAGGAAGAACTTCTTTCTTGGTGTAGAGAACATATCGCCGCTTACAAATGCCCTCGGGTGGTGAAGATCTTGCCGCCCGAGGAGATGCCCTACGGCATGACCCTCAAGGTACGCAAGCTGGAGCTGCGCGAACGTTTCAGTGATTTGTTCCAGAACGAAAGCTGATACTGGGGGACTAGCGCCCTCAACGTTCCATGGCTTTTTCTATCCACTGGTTGTGGCTTTATATCAACACAATGTTATTATTTACATATTGTTATTATTGATCGATAGGAGCCTCATCGATGCGCGCCAGCCGCTTCGCCAGCTCAGCTTTTTTCTCCAGTTCCGCCATGCGGTAAATGACGATGCGCTGCGCTTGGGGGGATCCCGCTCCGTGAACGCTCTCGGTGAGATAGGCTGCCGCCCCGCATCCCATGGTCATATTCTCTATGAACTTCATGATCTTTAGGCGATCGCCGGTGGGGATTCCCTCCTTGCCCTTTAAATACTTATCCAGATAGGGCGCCAGCTCCGGATTGAGCAGATCCTTCTCCGAGGGCATGGTAACCACCAGCCCCCCCGCGATATCCTGGAGCAACCGGGATATCTCGAAGGGAAAACGGGTAACGTTATGCTTACAGATATTGGCCAGCAAAACGTCCACCATGTAATTTCCCGCCGGCATGGGATAACCCTGGGCGCTGCAGGCGATGCCGCAGCAGAAGAGGGTCTCGTTTAAGTGGACCATCTCCGTGATCTTTTCCCGCACATGACTGGCTCTATCCACCCCCTGGTAACGGGCAGCCAGCACCGCCGCGCCCACCAGAACGTCGCCCACTCCCACTTTGCAACCCCCATAACTCTGCCGGTGATAGGCGGCGAACCTCTCCACCACCTTTCCGCTCTGGTCCACCTCTCCGCACATGAACACCCTCTCCCAGGGGACCAATATGTCCTCGAAGATAACCAGCGCTTCCTGGCTCCCATAAGTGGGGTTACCCACGTCCAAGGGGCTATTCTCCAGCTTGCGGGTGTCGGATGGCTGCCGCCCCAAAACGAAAGTTATCCCTGGAGTATCGCATGGTATGGCGAAGGAAACGGCGAAATCCCTCTCGTCCTCCCTCATGCCTACGGTGGGCATCACCAATATCTCGTGGGAGTTGAGGGCACCGGTCTGATGAGCCTTGGCTCCCCGCACCACGATGCCCTCCCCGGTCCTCTCCACCACGTGCACGAACATGTCCGGGTCGCTCTGTTCTCCGGGCCGCAGGGAACGGTCCCCCTTCACGTCAGTCATGGCCCCGTCCACCACCAGGTTCTCTTCCTGCACGTATCGGATATATTCTTTGAGCCGCCGGTGGTAATCGGTGCCGTGCGCCTGATCGCACTCGAAGGTGACAGAGTAGAGAGCGTTTAAGCCATCCATACCCACGCAGCGCTGGAAGCAGGTGGAGGTTCTCCTCCCCAGCATCCGTTGCATGAGCACTTTCTTCACCAAATCATCGGCGCTCTGATGGATATGGGTGAAACGGCTGATCTTCTTCCCAGTGATATGGGAAGTAGCGAAGAGAAGTTCTTCCGCCTCCGGTTCCTCTCCCAGGTTGAAGGTCTCCGCCAAGGCGTTGACCGAGGGCCTGATTAGGGGATGATCGACGGTGTTCTCCACCCGCTCTCCCAGCGCGAAAACCTTGCGCCGCATGGAGCGCAGGCTCTCCAGATAAGTCTCGGGGTCCGCAAGTTTCATCTCGATCGACCTCCCTTTCAAAGCGAAACTCTATTTAAATCGTCAGTCATATTAAGCGCGCGAACATTCTTTCTTCCGCTAAATCGCCTTAAAACCTGAACCCAAAATATCTAAGAGATTGGATTCTTTCTCAATACACCATGTAAAAATTAACATTATCCTAATCGTTAAACGTCTCCAAAATTCCACAAACCCGGTTATCGAACATAAATCGTCTTGAATCGTCCCCTTCTCCTCGAAGCGCAATAAGGCGCGCTTTCGCCATCACCAGTCTACACCATAACCGGAAGGCCATGCACTGATAGACGCTTATGAATTGTCTGGGAAAAGCCGCTTTCAATAAATTATAATGCGTAAAAAATTATTTAGAATGAGAGCTTTTAAGACGCGGGAAGAATCATATGGAAGATAAAGGGTCGCTATCATCCCCAGAAACATCGTCATCCCCGCTATCGATTTCGGCGAGCCCCCGCTTCCGAAACACTTTCCTTATTTCATCCGCCCAGCGAGCGGGAACCCCTCATATCCCCGATTATATGGGTTTCTCCTGGCGCGCACGGCTTGCTCGATTTATACTTAAAGACTAAAGACACCGACTGGCGGAAGGATGAGCGAGAGAATCGACATGACCATAACCAATAACGAAATGGATACCTTTTTCGAGCCGCGAGGGGTGGCCATCGTGGGCGCCCGTCATTCCCCGGGATTCGGCTACGGCATACCCCTGGTGCTGAAGAGAGAGGGATGGGAAGACCGCATATATCTGGTTAACCCCAAAGGGGGCGAGTTGCACGGCCTTCCGGTTTACGCCAAGATCGCGGAAGTTCCCGACCCTGTGGATCTGGCCATCGTGATCGTGCCCGCTCAGCTCACTCCCGGCGTGATGGAGGAGATAGGCCAGCGAGGAATCGGCCACGTGATTCTGGAGACCGCGGGGTTCGCCGAGGTGGGAGAGGAAGGAAGAGCGCTGCAGGATAAAGTGAAGGCAGTGGCAACCCGTTTTGGAATACGGGTGATAGGGCCCAATTGCGTGGGTGTGGTCAACGCCGCCAACCGCTTTACCACCGTGGAGGTGCTCCCGGAAGCCCTTAGGCAAGGCTCCACCGCCATCATCGCCCAAAGCGGGGTATTCGGAAACGTGCTCCTAGATTTGCTACCCTTCTACGGGTTATTTATCTCCAAGGCGGCCACCCTGGGCAACCGCATGGACGTAAACGAATGTGACATGCTGGAATATTTCCATAAGGACCCTTCAACCCGAGTTATCATGATGTACTTGGAGGGTGCTGCGGAAGGAAGGCGCCTGCTTAAAACACTCGCCAAAGTGACCTGCGACAAACCAGTGCTGGTGCTTAAAAGCGGGAGAACCTCAGCGGGGAGGGCAGCTACCGCCTCCCATACCGCTAGCCTCTCCGGTGAGGACCAGCTCTATGACTCCCTCTTTTATCAAACCGGCGCCATACGGGTGGATACCCTGGAGGGATTGGTGGAGATGGCCCGCGCCTTTTCAACCCAGCCCCTGCCCCGAGGAAACCGCCTAGGCATCGTCACCGGAAGCGGAAGTCTGGGGGTGATGGCCACTGACGCGGCGGTGAACGCGGGGCTGACCGTGCCACCGCTCTCACCAGCCACGGTGGATTTTATGCGCAGGGAAACCCCCGGATGGATGAACGTGAGAAACCCCCTGGATGTGGGGCCCTCCAACCAGTTCGCCCGGGGGCTGGAGGCGCTCCTGCGGGATCCGGGTATAGATATGGTGCTGGCTATCACCATCATCCCTCACGCAGTGTTCCGAGAATTCAGACAGCTGGGGCTCACCGCCAATATCTGGTTCGGCGATATCGCCTACATCCGCGAGCAGGCCCCGGAAAAACCGCTGGCTATCTGCGCGGTGGGAAATCCGGAACTGGTGGAGGACGTAAGGAACATCTCCGGACCTCGAGTGCCGGTGTTCATCTCTCCCGAGCCAGCGGCGAAGGCCTTAGCCTCGCTCTTCCGCTACCGCAACTGGCGGATAAGAACCGGCACTTGCCCCGCCTAAAATCCTACTCGTTTTTATACTGGGTTCCCCCGAGGAAACGGAGCCCAAGTTTTATGGTTTATAATGGGAAAGTGCGGGAAGTTGGTTCTCGGTCGCCCAACATCGCTTAGAAGAAAGGGGGGGACGTGTCGGTTTGGATATTCTTTCACCCTCTGGAGAATAAGGTTGAAGCGGTGGAGGAGAATAGCATTCTCGAAGCGGCTCTCAAAGCCGGCATTCCCATGGATAACCTCTGCGGTGGCCTTGGCAGGTGCGGAAAATGTAAGGTGCTAGTGTTGGAGGGAGAATGTTCTCCCCCCACTTCCGAGGAGAAAAACTACCTCAGCCAGGAGGAACTACGTAAAGGGCTGCGGCTAGCCTGCCAGGCTCGTCCCCTCACCCATACCAAGGTATGGCTTCCTCCCACCACCCTCACCCAAGAGCAGAGGTTGCAGCTGGAGGGAAAATCCACCTACTTCAGCCCAGACCCATCGGTGAAAAGGTTCTTCATTCCCATGCCCTCAACCAGCGTCCGATCTCCGGATAACCTACATTCATATATTACTACCACTTTAAAAGATAATCACATTATTGTTAAACCTAAACTAGACACTTATATTAATGATAGAATTTCCAGCCTTAATATCGCCTCTCAAAAGGACCTTTCGGTGATAATCAGAGGAGATACCATTCTTGACGTAAGGGAAAAATCTGAAATCACTCCACTCCAGGGAGTTGCCGTGGACCTGGGCAGTACCAAAATAGCCCTGTTTCACCTGGACCTGGAGAGCGCCCAGCTCTTGGGGGCGCATGGTTATATGAATCCCCAAATCAGCTACGGGGAAGACATCATCTCCAGGTTAAACTATGCCATCCGTAATAAAGATAACCTGAAAAAGCTGCAACAAGTAGTCATCGAAAGTATAAACCTCAACTTAAGGTTTTTACTGGAAGGGAAGTCCTCCCTTAGGGAAATCATGGAGATTACCCTGGTGGGAAATACCGCCATGCACCATCTTTTTCTGGGTTTGGACGTGGAAAGCCTAGCCTTCAGTCCATATGTGCCCTTGGAGGAGCGGCCCCTGGAATTATCAGCTGACGCCCTGGGTATTATGGCGCACCCCAAAGCGAAAGTAGTACTTCCCCCTCCCATCGCAGGATTCGTGGGGTCAGATCACCTGGCGGTGGTTCTTGCCACCAAATTACAAGAGGAGGAAAAGCCCTGCATGGTCATTGATATCGGCACCAATACCGAGGTGTCCCTGAAAAGCGGAGAGGAGATATTTTGCTGTTCCTGCGCTTCGGGGCCCGCTTTCGAGGGCGCGGGCATCAAATATGGAATGCGCGCCTCCGAAGGTGCCATCCAAGGTGTGCATATACATCCCACCTCCGGAGAGGTCCTTTTTTCAGTGGTGGGGGGAGATACCCCTAGAGGTATATGTGGGTCGGGAATCCTCGACGCCGTCTCCTCTATGGTCAAAGCGGGAATCGTGGATCCCCGGGGAAAGCTGCTGCCTCGTCATCCACGAGTAATTCATGGGGATGACGGATACAGCTTTCGCCTGGCTCCTATGGAGGAGAAAGGTGCATGGGTCGAGGTAACCCAATCGGATATCCAAGAGATTCAAAAAGCCAAGGGGGCCATCCGCGCGGGGATAGAAGTGCTTCTCCACCGGGCGGGCATAGGCTACCATCAGCTCAATAAATTGGTCATCGCGGGCGCCTTCGGTTCCTATCTTGACCCCGCCAGCGCCAGGAATATCGCCATGCTACCCCCTATCTCCCTTGATAGGGTGGAACAAGTGGGCAATGCCGCTGGCGTGGGGGCGCGGGAGATGCTCTGCTCCATCAAATCGCGGGGCCAAGCCTACCGCTTGAAGGAAAGTATAACCCACGTAGAGCTGGTGACTTACCCCAAAATGGAGTCTTTCTTCGCCTCCTCCATGCTCTTGAGCGAAGAGGCAGTGCAGGATTACCGTCGTAAGTTCAGGCTCAATCCCCCAGGAAGCACTTCCTAAATCAACATCTTCGAAAAGGAGATAACGACTTCGCGGTGGAGCCCATCTTCCCTCCTCAGGGCACGTTTCTTCAACGAGTTAACCTCTCTTGCCCCGAGAACGCCCGCACGGAGACCTTTCCATAAGCTAACTTTCATCCACGGGCAACCCTTCCTTTTCTCGCCAAATCCCATAATTGGGCTTTTCCGGAATCTTCAAGGGCAATAGGTCCAGATCGTGAGCGATGGGGTAATTCCCCCATTGCTTCACCGAGGCCACCAGAGCGTGTAGATGTTCCGGTGGCGTGCCCATCGGCACTAGGTTCAAAAGCAAGACCATACGCCCTTTTCCCGCCCCCTCCCTCAGGAGCTTTCTTACCATCTCCAGGATCGCTTCCACCGGTCCCTCCTCGATGAGATTGGGGCTGAAATTAAGCATCAGGCAGACTCTTTTCTCCTCCGCGTAGCCTCGAACGTGGGATATGCCCACTTCCTCGTAGTCCTCATTCCACACCAGCAGAAAGAAGGGGCGCAGCGCCGGAAAACGATTTCCCGGCACCATCATCTCCATCTTTATATCCAGCACTTCTCGGAAATCTTTTACCCACCGCTCACCCCAGCTCCCGGTATCCAGCACCGTGCGGGTGGGGGAGCTGGTGGCGGCGATGATTTTATGAATATAAGGAAGGCAGAATTCCCGCACCATCTCGGTGGTGACATTGGGCTGGGAAGCCCAGGCGTCTGACATAGTCACCATAGACGGTTGGACCTTTTCCGCCATCTTTTGGATCCAGGGAACCACTACTTCCATGCTTAGAAATTCCATCAGGCGATGGACAAAAGCGGGGTGGCGCCGCACATCTCTGATTAGATTGACATATCCGCGGATGAGCACCGCCATGGTGAAGGGGGAACAGGCATAGACTATGGGGGGTACCCCCATTAACTCGCTGTAACGCTCGTAGGACTCCAGAACGAAGGGCATGCGCCCACTCTTCCCCGGCACCGGGGGCTTAAGTTTGGAGAAGCTTTCTCTTTCCGGTAGGAGGGGCCTGCGCGTGTCCACGTCCGGCTCGCTCTCCTCCCTCCAGATGAGTGTCTGTCCCAGAGCCTCCACCTCGATGTTATAAAAATCGAAGACTGGGGACCAGAAATCCACCTCGAAATAACGGGCGGTGTTCATGGAGGCGTGAATAAAGGGTCGGGGACGGGTGAAAAAGGTCCGAGCGGATAGCCGGTTCAGCCGCATCGCGTAGGTATACGGCTGCATGAGCACCGGCACCCGGTCTGGCTGCCCATATATGGCGGCGATAAGGCGCTCGTATCCATCCAAGCCATCCCTGCGCCAGCCCACCCCATACGCCAGACCACGAGCCATTCTACGTAGAACTCCCAGCTGAAAGCCTGCTTTCGCGTCCAATCAGCCACCTCCCAACAGTCGCTCCACCAGGCTTACCGCCTGGGCGGCGTCTTTCCCGTAACCGTCGGCGCCTATCTTCTTCGCATAATCCTCGGTCACCGCTGCCCCTCCCACGATAACCTTCACCCTTTCCCGAAGACCCGCCTCTATCAGAGACTGAATGACCTCGGGCATCCTCCTCATAGTGGTGGTCATGTAGGCGCCCAAGCCCAGCACATCCGGGTTTGACTCCCGTACACTCTCCACGAAAGCCTCCTTCTCTACGTCTATACCCAGGTCGGTCACTTGGTAACCGGAGCCGCGCAGCATGGCCACGACGATATTCTTTCCGATTTCGTGGGCGTCTCCCTCCACTGAGCCTATGACCACCGATCCCCTGCCACGCCTCTCGCCCTCGCTCAGCAGGGGTTCCAACGCGACACTCACCTGGTTATAAGCCTCGGTGGCTAGAATGACGTCAGGCAGGAAATATTCTCCCTCCTGCCATAGCCGCCCCGCCTCGATTATTCCTGGGATAGCCCCTCTCTCCAAAATTTCCCAAGGATTTATATTTTCGTCCAGAGCCGCGCTGACGATTCTCTCAGCCTGCTCCTCCTCTCCCTCACAGATGGCTCTCTTCAGCTCCTCTTCCCAAGCCATTAACCCCGCACCTCCTCCTGAATTCGCCTTTCAACAAAAGGTCGTGCTGGATGTAATCATCCACTAAGACAGCGGGCGCGAGAAGTCTCGCCAGGCAATCGCCATAACCGCCATTTTTGATTACAGCCCATTAGGTAGAGCGAAAAAGCTGAGTTCCTTCTTTTGTTTTCTAAGATACTTGCCGGGAAAACTTTCACCCAATTAAATTTACATTACGTAATAAAATATTAGAACGGGTCTCTTTTAAACACAACTTTACCAACTGGTTCATCTCATCGCGCAAAGCATCTACCCGTAGAAATTAATCAGCCTTCCACATCGCGAACGAATGTGCTTACCAAATC
This sequence comes from Candidatus Geothermincola primus, assembly GCA_015711725.1. Lineage (GTDB taxonomy): Bacteria > Actinomycetota > Geothermincolia > Geothermincolales > Geothermincolaceae > Geothermincola > Geothermincola primus. The sequence continues at coordinate 19,004 of JACVIX010000023.1, forward strand.
CATGAACCGACTCCAGTTCACCACCAGAGTCACTGCTATCCAGGCGAGAAACAGCCAACCCCATATGGGATTGTGCACGAAAGCCACGATTATGGGCGTGGCGGACACGGGGGCGGAGACCGCCATCACGTAAGCTTTATTCATCCAGACCAGCGCGATCATCGCCACGTATAAGCAGTAAAGGAATAAGGGCAGGGAGGGAAGGAAACCCGCGGAGATGACGTAGATGAGGGTGGCGTACATAATTCCCAAATCCGCAAAGAATTCATGATCCCCGATCCAGCTCTTTTTGCCGGTGTTGTCAGAGCGCGCGAAATTGCCATCCATCACGTCCGTAGTCCAGCCCGCTAGCACCAAGAATATTACTAGTCCTAATAGATCTTTATTGCCCAGATAAGCGCAGATAAGGATGAAAAAAGAGATTAAGAACCGAGTAATCGTAAGCGCGTCGGCTATAACCCTCCCGTAAGGCCTTATGCTCTCCCTGAAAGCTAAGGTTCCACGCAACCCTCATCCCTCCTCTTTCACATTATCTCATTAAATCTCCGCTTAAGAGCCGGTTTTTAGACAACCGCGCTTTGTCTCCCGACGTCTGTCAAGTCGAAGGAAAAGATAGCATACGCCACCCGCCGCGGTGCAAAGCCAGTAGCTGAAGAAGCGGAAACCTAGTATGGCGGTGGCGAGCATCGCTCGGGGATAACCATAGGCGTAGAGTACCGCTCCCATGGCTACCTCGAAAACGCCCAGCCCGGCAGGGGTAAGGGGAAGGCTTCCCAAGATGTCCGCTATGGTATAAGCGATGATGACCACGCCCAGATTTACCGGGCTACCGATGGCTCTGAAGACCACAAAGAGACATGCCATGTCCATGAGCCAGAAGCCCAAGGCGTAGAACCCATTTTCCAGCAAGCTTCGGCGCTCCCACAAAAGTCCTTGAATGAAACCACGCATCTCCATTACCTGCGCAACCATAGCGCTCTCCTCGTAGCTCCTCCATGCGCCCAGCTTGCGCAAAACTCGGACAAAGCGGCAAGCCATTCTTTCTAAAAAGGCCTCTCTCCTTATGACCAGAGAGAACGCCAGCATAAAGAGGAGGCAGCCTAAGGAGATAAAAAGGGCGGTCAACCTATAACTTGAAGGCAAGCCCGCCACCAATGCGGAGAACAACAAGCCCATGGAGAGAATCAGAATCATGGCTGCCGAATAAAATATATTCGCCGCGGTGAGTACCTTGAGGATCAGGGTTCGGGAGAGATTTTCCCGGCGCATCTCCACGTAGTTTAGGTAGAAGGTTCCGGCGTTTCCGCCGGGAACCACGTGGCCAAAGGCGTAAGCGGACATATAAATGAGCGCGGTGCGCCTGAAAGAGAGTCGAGCTCCACCTTCCCTTTGTAGCCTGTAATAGAGAAAGCAGACGGATAGCATGGATAGGGTCTCCACGGCAAGCGCCAGAGGGATAAAGGTTAAATCGGCGCGGCGAACCACGTTGAGCATCTCCGCCTCGCCAATGAAACGTGGAACCAGCAGATAGAGCCCGATTCCCAGCAGCAGGATGATCACCAGGTTCTGAACGAATTCGCCCCGCCGGTACCTGCTCCGTTCTTTTACACCGCCTAAAATTTCTCCCTCTTCAACCCGCGTAGACAATTAATACTCCTTTTTGTTTCGCCTTCCTCCACAGGTAAAATCGGGTTAGCTAGGTAGGATCCCTCCTCGTTTAAATGAATCGTTAAAAAATCGTATTACTATATTATATTTTCGTATCAAGCAATTGTATATTCCGGAGTTCATAAACTGTCAACGAGGTCGTCTTTCTTCCCCAATCGGCGGTCGAGGCGCGTTTCAGCTTAACACTCCTCACTTACATCTTTGCCCTCCAAGGAGATGGAACCAGCAAACCGGAGATCCTTTCCCGTCTCGCCATGGCATGAAGAGCATACGCGCGATTTGCCCGAAAGGACACCGTCGCTTCCAAGGAGAAACCATGAAGTGGCGAAAGTCGATTCTTGAAGGTGATCCTTGCCCTGCGGGCCATCGCCGTTAGTGGTTCTTCCAGCATATACTCGAAAGGTCCGCGTATGGATATCCTTCTTTTATCCGTCTTTTCCAGACGTTGCGAGCCTGTTGACTGTCCCTCCGCTGGGGTAGAACAATCTTGATGGATAAGAAGGAGGACGCCCTCACAAGCCATAAGTGGCCGGTTTCAGACTCTCTACTTCTTTTTGGGAATCGCAACAAGAATCAAGGTTTACACCAACATTTTAGATCGCCAAGGCCAATTCCCACACCCGCGATTTATTTTGTTCCCGTGGACCGTTATGATAGGTCTCGGCGATAATCTTAGCAAGCTCTTCCATGTCCCTTGGTCCCATGCCCATCCGAGTTATCTCCGCGGTTCCCATTCTCCCCATTGCATCTATAAATATCCCAATCTCTTCCAGCCACATGCTTAGCTTGGAGGCGCTGGAGGCATCCAGGTCTAGAATCACTTGGTGGGATGAGGTATAACCGTGTTCCCTAAAACGTACCGGCACACCGAACTCGTCCAGGCGCCTGGCCAGTATCTTGGCGTTATCGATCACTCTCCTCCCATACCCCGTGTCATTAAGCATCTCTTCCAAGGCTATGCCCAGGGCGGCGATGCGGTTGAGATGGGGGTTGTCCACCAGAGCCGGTCCAGTCAGCTCCACATCCACCATCTTGCGCAGAGCCACCGCATACTCAGGCACATTGGTGAGGATGATTCCACCTTGGGGGCCGAAAAAGGACATATGGGTACTTCCTACCAACAGATCCGCTCCTTCCCCCAAAGGGTCCTGGAACTGTCCGCAGGCGATAAGGCCTAGAACTTGGGATCCTTCATAGACACAAATTCCTCCCTCACCCAGCTTCCTCATGCCCTCGCTGATCTCCCTCACTGGATGAGGAAAAGGGAAGAAGGACGCGCCCAGCATAACCACTCCCACCTTCTCTTCCTGGATTTTCCTTAGCGCGTGTCCCACGTCGATAGTGGTGGCGCTCTCGTTGAGCACGAAGGATACCCTTCTGCGGTTAACCTTTTCCAGGCCCAACTGTAAACCACCTTGGGCGCTGGAAAGCAGAGCTACCTGGTCCCAGGGCGCGGTGAACGTGAGTATCACCGCTAGATCGCAGATGCGCCCGGAAGGAGGGGTGACCAAGGCGAATCTGGTGCCGAATAGCCTGCGCGCCAGTTCTTCGGTCTCCTCAATGATTCTCCTTGCCGCTGCCGTCCCACCATAGAAACGATGGTGACTTCTCCCTGCAAGATCGCTGGCAAGAGCCCTCAGCGCTCTCTCTGAGAGGCGATTCTCCGAGGCATTCAGATTGATGCCCTGGGAGCGCATCGCCTCGTGGCTCTCGATCAGCCTGCCAATTATCGAATCTACGCTCACGATCCTTATCGTCTCCAAAATTTAGCTAACTAAAGTCGACCGTCGAGAGGAAACCAATCGGTTGATGGGTCGACTCCGGTGTAATCCCGATTTCATAACTTATATCGTATAAATATATCGGAGGATATATCCGTGTACTAAATAGAGATTCTCATTGCAAATCCATGATTTTTTCATGTTTAAGAATATTCAGAACGTAATATTTACAAATTGACTTAAATCCCGCTGCGCACATTGATTCCCTTTTCCAGGTAAAGATTAACTATAGGAAAAGCTCACGTTAAGCCCCTTAGGAATCGCCACCTGGACCGTTAGCGCAAACACGTCAAGTGAGAACTCCAAATGTCAACCCTATCCTAAATCAAGCACCGAAAGCTTTATGTGTCCGCTCGCATCCACAACCTATTATGTTTGACAATATATAAATATCTGCCAATCCGTTGGGATTTATTCATGAGATACACAATTCATGGACGATCTTCAACTGAGGGAACCTTCTATAACTTTCTCCGCTGACGGTAGTCTTGAAGAAATCTCCTCCCCATGGCGTCATGACCCATTAGCATGTCCGCTGCCAGGATGGCTTGCACCACCCCTTCCTCCAACGGGTTGACGATGGCGGCACTTAGCCCCGCCTTAATGGCCATAGAGAGGAAGGAGGCGTTAATCACGTTCCTGGTGGGCATTCCGAAACTTATATTGGAGGCACCCAACACCGTTCCCACCCCTAACTCCGGGCGAGACCTTTCGATGCACGCGAGGGTAACGTTGGCCGATTGAGAATCGGTGGCAACTGGGATGGTAAGAAAATCTATCAATATCCTTTCCGCGGCGATACCGAATTCAGCGGCACGCTGCACGATGCGGTGCGCCAGCTCTAATCTCTTCTCCACTGAGGTGGGAATTCCTTCTCTATCCTTGGTTATCCCTATGATAAAAGCGCCGCTTTCCGCCACGTCGGGAAGTAGCTGGTCCATCATATCCTCATCCGCGGTGACCGAATTGACTAGAGTATCCTCACCAGGCAGTTGTTTAAGCGCCGCGCGCAGCGCCGCGGCATCCGAGGAGTCCAGGCTTATGGGCAACCCGGTGGCTTGGCGAACCGCCAGGGCCGCCCGGGGCAGCATCTCTATCTCATCCACACCCGCCGCGCCCACGTTCACGTCGATGATCTCTGCCCCGGCTCGAGCCTGCGCCTGAGCGTCGGCGATGACCATATCCACTCCTTTCGTTTTCAATTCGGCGGCTAGCGCCGGCCTTCCGGTGGGGTTGATACGTTCCCCGATTATCAAGGTATGGTCTCCTAGCTCGATCATCTCTTTTTTTCCCTCCTTGGAAATCACGATCTATCATCCAGGTTAGATTCCTTAATGCAATATTAATATATTGTAAATAATTTATCGTCTATACACAAACATTCTTTTATCGCTTATCTTATCAACCTTTCCCGGCTACGGCGTGATGCTTATCCGCAAGAGGTTCTTATGCCAGCCACCCACCGTCCACGAATAGGGTATGGCCGGTGATGTAATCCGATCTGCTGGACGCTAAGAAAAGCACCGCTTCCACCAAATCCTCTATCCTTCCTAGCCTGCCCAGGGGGGTACGGGCGATGATGGCTTTCCTCGCTCCCTCATACTTGATCACGTGCTCGCTCATCCCCACCTCGAAGAAAGAGGGGCCGATGGCGTTTACGTTGATGTGATAGGGAGCCAGCTCCAGAGCAAGGGTCCTGGTGAGCTGCATCACCGCCGCCTTGGAGGCTCCGTATGGAGCTCCGAATGGGCAACCAGTTGCTGCCGCCGCCGAGGTGATGTTGATGATCTTGCCCGACTTCCTTTCCACCATATGTCGGGCAACCGCTTGGGTGAAAAAGAAGAGCCCTTTCAGGTTGGTATCCAGGATCTTGTCCCATGACCACTCCTCCACCTCCAGAAAACCCTGCCGGATGGGGTTGGTTCCCGCGTTGTTCACCAGGATGTCGATTCTGGAAAACTCATCTATAATATTGTCCACGGTGGAGCGAATCTGGTCCACTACGGTAATGTCCATGGGAAAGGCAACCGCCCGCTGTCCCATGGCGCGTATCTCTCGCGCCAGTTCCTGGTTGGCCTCATGCTTCCGCGAGGTCAAGGCCACATCCGCCCCTTGGGAGGCTATCCCCAGAGCGATACCCCTACCCAATCCATGGCTGGTGCCGGTAACCACGGCTATTTTGTTTTCCAACTCTCTTCCATTCATAACTTATCTGCTCCTCTCCCCTATCAGGATTGCGATTTGTCCCAATTCCATGCGAGAAAATCGTTTCGCCGCGCTTCATACGCAAGTCAACATTCCGGCACAACATTTCGCACAAGCAAAGCAATCATTTCACAAATCCTACCTTATATTTTGACCCCAACCACAAACCATCCTTTTAGTGGCGTTCCCCACATATCGTTGAGTCCCTATGTCAAACTATGCGAAGGTGACCAGAAATAGCATAGCCTTTAGGGTTTCGGGTCGCGCGTCCGCGGAGATGGAACATCCCGAGCTGAGGACGAAACCACCATCTGAGCCCAATTCCCCGATGAGGCGCTCGCGGTAAGCGTTCACTTCCTCCGGCTTTTCTAACTTGAGCGAGGCGGCGCTCGCCCCCCGCGAAGCAAGAATGATTCCCCGCCATCTCCTTGACTCGAAATATGTTGGAAGTTACTTCCAGAGCATGAACGCACCACCTCGCCGGGAGTTCCAGGAGATAATGGCAGAAGCACGTCCGATCGCTTTCGAAATGAAGCGCTGAGTTTAATCCTCGCCCCACTATATCCACTATAAAAGATAACAATATCTCCAATCGCCGCGAAAAAGGTCGGTTCCATTATCCTTGAGATATGTTGAGATAGATTTGACATGTGAGAGATCACTCTTTTCTCCTGTTTGTTTGCTTTCACTCAGAAATAATTGAGTGGTCTCTTTTTTTGCTTCTCTGAGTTGCCTACGAAAGTATTACAGCAACATTCCTTAAAGAGGCGGAATCTTAAGAAAGGAGAACCGGCGCTAGTTCTTGTTAAGAAGACTCGTTTTTCTCCGCCCAAAGACACAGGCTTTACCCTCATATACTACATGAAGCGCGGCAATGTACGGGAAATGAAGCGCTGAGTTTAATCCTCGTCCCACTATACCCACTATAAAAAATAACAATATCTCCAATCGCCGCGAAAAAGGTCAGTTCCTTATAGAAGCGGAATCTTAAGAAAGGATAACCGGTACGGTTCCCTCTCAAGAAGAATCTCCTCTTTCCGCATAAAATAACCCGCTCCTTCGCTATATAACGCATGAAGCGCTTCAACGCGCGATAGGTTTTCTTGACCTCCTTAGGGCTTCTAGGATGCTTAAAAGAAAGCCGGTAAAAGAGCGATAGTTCATACAAATAAACCCCATAGTATGGCACCAATGCGTCCATTCGCCCTCGCTCACCCTATCCAGCGGCGAAAATCGCCTCTCAAGATCATATTTCGCGGGCTTGCGATTATACAATCCCTCAGCTTTCCTCCTCCCCTTTGAGGAAATCGCTCAAGGTGAACTCATCGCCGGGTTCCTTAACGACGAACTCGGAATCCCAATCCCCCTCTATCATCTTCTTTAAAAGGCGATTGGATCCCGGTATCTCCTCGAACCTCAAACCGAATAACTCCGCCATCCCCTTGGCGAAAGCTCGGTATTCCTCGATGCGGTAGTTTCCGGTGTTGATTAAAGCCACCCGGGTGTAGTTAGCAAGAATGATCCTTGCCACCTTTAAAGCCTTCTCCTCCCCGTAGCGCTTTCTGATCCTTTCATATTCGGCCACCGGATGCTCCGCCGCCTCCACCCATCCCTTGGTGAAGTAATAGGTTCCAGGTTCCTCAGCCAGCCTGCGTAGATGTTCCTGGCGTGAACCTAGAAAAAGGGCGATGCAGTCATCGATGCGAGGGGCTACCAGGCGTCGATTACGGGATACTAAGCCCACCAGGGCATTGGAGCATAAGCCATAACCCAAGATCAGATCATCCTTTCCCCCGGCTCGGTCCAGGGCGTCGATCTCCCTCTGCAGAGCTTCTCTCAGTTTCTCGGGATGAGCATGCAAGCCGAACTCCAACTCGGTCAGCTGATCCTCGGGTACCCCCAAATGGCGCAGTTCTTCCGCCACCGTGGCGCAGGCAATTACGCTGACTCCCCTATCAAATTCATTTTTAGGTGTTTTCATTTCGTCATATTTATGTCTTATTATTTCACCACGTAGAAACTATAAATCCCGCCGCTCAATCTCCTGGACCTGTCAAGTCTTAAATTAAAAATCTTTCGTCCCTGGAAAGCGCGGCAAATCGCGCCCGGGTAATCACGTGAAGTTATGCGACTCTTCTCCCAGCGTTTCTTCTTCGGCTCCCCAATGGAAATGGTTTTGGAGAGAACTCCTAAAAACCCGTTCCAGCTCTTTTCTCTCCAGTCCCGAGACAATGCTGTTCATGGATAAAATATAAACATTTTTCTCGGGAAGGGGTCCGCCCTGAAGAACGGCTTTTCCCACCAGGGAGAGGAGACTGAAGAAAAGAGGTTTGCCCTCTCCCGCATCCAGAGCTCCCTTAATATGACCCACCAGCATGCAACCGGCGGCTTGCAATCCCAAAGCGTAATCCTTTAAAAACCCCTCCAGACAGGACTGGGCATCCTCTCCCCGCCTGGGTGACACTCGCGCTCGCGTGGAATGTACCGCCAAGTCACCTACAGCCATGCTCCCACCCTCTCCGTCAAATTTTCTAAATTATCCCCCTTGAGCGCGGAGACGGGCAGTACCTCCGCGCCGGGGTTGATACCCCTTAGGGTATTCAGGCGCTCTTCCAACGCGGTCCCATCCAGCGTGTCGATCTTGTTGAGGACCACAATATCCGCCGCCTTAAGCTGAGAATGCACCAATGGGGTAACCGTTTCCAGCAGCAAGTCAAGTCTTTCCGAGTCCGCAAGTGATATCACCAAGGTGCCCTCCACATCCCGGCTGTACTTATCCAGCACTTCCAGGATGTTCTCCAGCCTAGCCACCCCAGAAGCCTCCAGAAAAACGCAGCGTGGTCGAAGGGTTTCCTTCAATTCGGATAGAGTGGTAACTAGATCTCCCGCCAGCTGACAACAGACGCATCCGGAGTAAAGCTCCCGTACATTTAATCCGCGGGATCGTAGGTAAGGGCCGTCCACGCTCACCTCGCCCACCTCGTTCTCCAGGATAACCAAGTCACGTGTTCCCCAGCTCAAAAGGCCAGTGATAAGCCCCGCTAGCAGGGTGGTCTTCCCGGAGCCGAGAAAGCCGCCGATGATCACCAGCTTCATTTGTTTCCTTTCAGGCCGAGGGCAATACTTTCTTGGCTAAGTCATCGCTCTTTTTGCCAGCGCTCCTCATGCAATTCCTCGATTGAGAGAGACAATTCTATTTTACCGCGTCGTGCGCATCGCAGCTAATCGGTCTCACGAATTTTTCTCCAGGCTGACCACGGAAATCTTTTTCGCGAAAGTTTCACTGGTTGCGCAAACACCACCCTGATATTTCACTTATTGTAATATCCATACTTGAAAACCGACTGAAACATGGTTCTGACGTTCTCGGGCTTGGCGTTGGGAGGAATCTCACATCCCGCTCCCATGACATACCCGCCGTCTCTGCCCACCTCCTCGATGAGACGATGACAATACTCGTCCACCTCGTTTTCCGATCCCAGACAAAGGAGATGATTGGGCACGTCCCCCATGATGCAGACGCGATCGCCGATGACTCGCTTGGCCAAAAATATATCGGTGGGACCATCGAACTGCACCATCGCGCTTCCCGCGGGGAGCTCTCTTAAGGTCTCGAGGTTGAGATCCCAGTTGCCGTCGCAATGGAGGATAGGGGTTATATTATGTAAAAGCAACTTCTCCACCAGCTTTTTGAGAGATGGGAAAGAAAGCTCTCGGAAGGTCTGCGGGGAGATGAAATCTGAGGCGGAGCGATGCACTGCTATCTCTATGCGGGGTACCCTTAGCAATCCCGCTACCAGCCTACAAATTCTCACGTAGCCGTCGATTAGGGCGTCGGTCGCCGTCACTATCTCCTCCGACCTGCTGCGCACGTCTTTTATGAAAGGGACCAGACCCCTGGCAAGGGAAAAATAGTCGAAAGGGGCCTCGATAATCAGAGAATAGAGGATGGCAAGCCCCTTCCTTTTCCACATCTCAAACTCCTTCGCCCAGGTGGCTAGGTGGTGAAGGAAGCGGGGGAGAAGATAGACATAGCCCCTCCAACCTTCCTCCACCTGCTGCCAGATCCGGGAAGCCACTCGTTTGGAAAGTCTTATATAGGACCAGTTAGGGGTCTGTCTTGAGATGGAGGTGACCCACCCATAGTCCTCGGGGGCAAGAACCTCTTCCTCCAGCAGCTGGTGGATGCAGTCATCGGGGAGGTTCATCCCAGGCCAGCGCGCCTTCATGGGCATGACAAAGGAATAGAGCTCGGGATAGCGCACGTTCACCGGGTAATGGAAATCCCAAGGGCCTAGGTCTTCCCAGCATTTAAACAGGGCTGCGCGGAAGGCTTGGGGATCATCCCACACCTGGCGCATGGTGATTCCCCCATAGCTTCCCGCGAAGTAATTGTTCAAGGAAGAAGCGGGCACCCGGTCGGGCACCTGCAAATTAATCACCGCTCGCAGTCGTTCCTCTGCAGTCATGGTGTCCCTTTTGTCAAGAGTTCTATCTTCTCGCGTCATTGATGCCCCCTCTTCTTAAAGGCCGCTTAAAGTGTCTCGTTTCAATGTCAGAATAATTTTTACTATATGTAATAATAAATTGTAAAAATAATCACGCTATCTTTCTTGCTTGTTCCGCAGCCCTGTCCTGGTAATAACCGTATTTCACTACCGATTCCATCATCACCTTGACGTTTTCCGGCTTGGCGTTGGGAGCCAACTCGCATCCGGAAGCCAGGATGAAGCCGCCGCCCTTGCCCACCTCCTCGATGAGGCGGTGGCAGTACTCGTCCACTTCGCTGGGTGAGCCTAAGGCGAGCAAATCCGCGGGGACATCACCCATAATGCAGATACGGTCCCCCACTATCTCCTTGGCTTTGAAAATGTTGGTGGAACCGTCGCATTGCATAATCGCCTTTCCCGCGGGGAGTTCCCTCAACGCCTCCAAGTTGAGGTCCCAGTTGCCATCGCAATGCAGCACGGTGGGAACTCCCAAAGCCGCGAACCTCTCCACTAGCTTTTTGAGAGAAGGTAAAGATAACTTGCGGAAGGTCTCTGGGGAGATGAAATCATTGGAGGAGCGATGCAGACAGAGATCCGCGCGCTTAACCCCAGTGATCATGCTCACCATCTTGAAGGAATATACGAAGGATTCCACCAGGGCGTCGGCGGCCTGCGCTATCTCCTCTTGCCGCTTTCTTAAATCCTCTACGAACTTGAGCATGCCCCGGGCCATGGAGAAATTATCGAAAGCAGCTTCGGTGGGGCAGGCGTACATGATGGCCACTCCTCGACGTTTCCAGCGCTCGAATTCCAGCCGCCATCTCAACCCCGCGCTTATCAAGCGTGGCCACATGAAAGCGTAGGATCTCCATCCCTCCCCCACGTGCTCCCAGATGCGCGGTATCCACCTCTCCATAAAAAGCCGATAGAGAGCGTAGCGAGGGGTGAGCTTGGAGACACGCATGATCCACTGGTAATCCTCCTCTTTCATGATTTCTTCTTCCAGGAACTGTCGGATGCTGTTGGGGGGAAGCTCGAAACCCGGCTCCAGCACCTTCATGGGAACGAAAAAAGAGATGAGTTCTCGATGGTAGGCATTGATATAGTAGTGAATGTCCCAAGGGCCCAAATCATAGAAAACCCGGTCCAATGCCTTATTGAATTTGGCGGGATCATAGAGCTCCGCGTTGTTTATCCCGGCGTAGCGCGCGGCAAAATAATATATAAGAGGGGAGACGGGAACTCGATCGGGCACCTGCAAATTAATTACTGCTCGTAGTCTTTCCTCAGCGGTCATGGTGTCCCGCGGATGCAGCTTCACTTCCTTCATCGTCGCCTCACCTTCCCCGAACGCCTAACCTAGATAGATGCCCGCCAGTTTCAGCGCCTCGGCGGGGTCCTTTCCATAAGCGTCCGCACCCGAATATCCCACCACTGTCTCATTGACCGGGCCCCCACCGATGATCACCTTGACCCTATCCCTCAAGCCCGCCTTCTCCAGGGCTTGCACCGTCTCCTTCATGGAATCGAAAGCGAGGGTGAGGAGTCCCGAGAGAGCCAGCAAGCCCGACCCAGTCTCTTTGACCTTCTCCACGAAAGATTGAGGGGTGACGTCCACCCCTAAGTCATGGACGTCATACCCGCTGCAGCGCAGCATGGTGGCTACGATATTTTTACCGATGTCGTGGATATCTCCCTGCACGGTGCCGATCACGATGGACCCCCGCGAGGGGGTGTCCACCGCCTGGAGATGGGGTTCGATCAGGGCTATGGCTTGTTTGAAAATCTCCGCGGAAAGAATCAAATCGGGGAGGAAATACTCCTTCTCCTCGAACCTCTTTCCCACCACCGCCATGCCTTCTCTCAACTCTTCCACTATAGAGAGAGGATCCCTCCCCGCGTCCAGCGCCTCTTTCACTTGGGCAAGGGTGCGCTCCTCCTCCATCTCCGCGATCAGCGACGCGATACTCTCACTCAACGTAATCACTCCTTTCTCGTAAACATCCTGGCGAACCTCACCGCATCCATGGCGTCGTGGCTCCAGGCATCGGCTCCCGCGTAATCGCAGACCCTCTGGGAGATGGCTCCGCCTCCCAGCATTATCCTCACCCGATCCCTCAAGCCCGCGCGCTCAAATCCGGAAACCGTCTCCCTGATTGACTCATACGCCATGGTAATCAGGGTGGTGATGCCCACTACCTCCGCCCGGTGTCTAACTGCTTCCTCCACGAACTCCGATGGGCTCACGCTCACCCCCAGGTCGATGACTTTAAAACCTGAACAACGCAGGAGCATGGAGACGATTCCCTTACCGATGTCGTGAACGTCCCCTAGAGGGGCTCCCAGTATCACCCTTCTCTGCCCCTCTTCCATCGCATGAGGGAAGAGGCGGCGTTCCTCCATCATGGCCACTATCTCCTTGAAGATCTCCCCGGAAAGGATCAATCCGCTTAGGAAGTACTCCCGGCGCTCATACCTCTCCCCCACCAGCTTCAGTCCTTCCCTGCACACCTCGATTACGCGCAAGGGCTCAACCCCACGCGAAAGCATCTTTTCGGCGAGTCCGATCGCTCGCTCTTCTTCCAGATCGGATATGGCTCGGGCAAGTTCCTCATAGTTCTCCATAAGCTATCACCTCACAAAGGCCTGGAGATGGATTTGAAGTTAAACCTGTCCCCCCGGTAGACTAGCCATCCCCAAACCACCTTTAGCTGGTTCGCGGCGTAGATGAGCTGCTCCATCAGAAAAGCCGGTTCGCCTTCCTTGCAATTGAGCAGACGCGCCTCACTGGGTTTCAACGCGGTTACCGAGAGGTTCAGATCGGCTTTCACTGGCACTAGCTCCGGGCATCCGGAGAAGAGCTCGGCTAT
>JACVIX010000024.1 GCA_015711725.1 Candidatus Geothermincola primus
TGTTCTAAATATTGCTTCCTCAAGCCAGACAACATCCGTTTTTTCGCCGTCGATTTAGAAGACCTTTCCCAGATTGCCGGCTTCAAGCGATAGGAAAATCTTCCCTTAGGATTTGGTCAGGTGACGCACGGGAAACATCCTCCATTGATTTGAGAATCGTAAGAACCAAAAAATCGATCAAAAGCCTTATGATTCAAAGCCTTATATGTCGGCTACTAAACTTACGTTCCTCGAAAATCATGATCTCCCAGCAGAACTGGACAGGCTATTTCCCATTCCCTATAAAATCATTTCACCAACAAACTCATTTTTCCGATATTCATATAAAAAAGGCATGATTCTACGAGGGAATACTACGCCGTCGGGATTCGGGATGGAAAAATGACGCTTGAAACTTTACGTTTGCGGCTATCCGCTATCCATGCGAAAAGGATTAAAACATTGAAGAGCGCCTTGACATGCGCGTTCGCGCTCGCTCTAGTTATCTTTATTCCCACTCCCGCAAAAGCCTCGCTTCACGCTCCATCCCGCGTACACCTTTCTTGGCAGCGGGATCCCTCCACTTCCGTCACGGTGACCTGGCAAACCGACCCGGGCCTGAGCGGATACCTTCCTATGGTGGAATATGGACTTGCCCCAGGATCCTATACCCAGCAAGTCATGGGTTCAAGCCACAGTTGGCCGGGCGCGTCGGTGGACGTGCACCAGGTCGAACTGACAAGTCTGATTCCCGACACCACTTATTTTTATCGCTGTGGCGACGCTATTTACGGATGGAGTGGCGAAAATGCTTTCCACACCGCGCCTCAGGGGGATTCCAGCTTCACTTTCGGAGTTTTCGGAGATTCCCGGGATGACTGGTCACCCCTTTATGACAACAACGACTTCTCCATCACCGCCGACATCGCCCGTTTCGTTAAAGAGGAGAGGCCTCTCTTTTCCATCTTCACCGGAGACTTCGTATTGGACGGCAATTCCGAGCAACGCTGGAACAGTTGCCTCTCAGCCATGGAACCCTTGATCAGCGAATCGGTCATGATGAGCTGCCATGGAAACCACGAGCAGTATGCCCAGGCTTATTTTCAGAGGTTCGCCTTCCCCGACAACGAGCGCTGGTATTCATTCGACGTCTCCAACGCCCACTTCGTATGCCTGGACACCGGCCTACGAGACGATCGAGAACAGGAGTTGATATCCCAACAGGCCCTTTGGCTCCAAGAGGATCTACAATCGGCGCTCACAAGGGGGTGTGACTGGATAGTGATTTTCCTCCACCGCCCCCCCTACGCCTCCGGGGGGCATGGGAATCAGGAGGATGTCATCTCCGGATTTGTTCCCATCTTTGACCAATATGGGGTGGACTGCGTCTTTGCCGGACATAACCATTATTATGAGCGATCCAGACCCATGAGGGGCAGCATGCCGGTGGCTCCGGCAAGCGATTACTACCTCAATCCCCAGGGCACGGTCTATGTGACCACAGGAGGAGCGGGAGCTCCCCTTTCCCAGCTGGGATCGGCCAATTGGGTGGCCAGTTCCTGCCAAGATTATCATTATCTAAACGTCCAGGTTCTGGGGGATAAAGCCCTGAGGGTAACCGCCAAGTCTAGGGATGGCTTGTCGCTGGATCAGTTTACCATCTCACGGACTAGCGAGCCTTTGCTGGCTTCCATAAACCCGCCCCAGGGGTGGGAAAGCGATGAAGTAGTCATCACCGGCAATAACTTCGGATCGGACAAAGGCGCTTCCTTCGTATCCTTTGGATCTATAGTCGCCACCGAGTATGCTTACTGGTCCGAAAAATTAATAAGATGTAAAATACCCGAATTGGGAACCGGAGCTGTTCAGGTAAAAGTGAACACTCCGGCGGGGGGCTCCAATCCTCTCGATTTCCTCGCTCAGCCTTCCCTTTATCTCGCCGAGGGATATACCGGCTTCGGCTTCCAGGGATACCTCTGCGTGTTCAACCCGGATAACCAAGATGTGGAAGCGCGGATTATCTACCATTACTCGGACCGAAGTTCGAAAGGGATTGGCCTCAACGTTCCCGCGAACTGTCGTATAACCGTGAACCTGAACAGCTCCGCGGGGCCCGGCAGGGAGATGTCCATACATTTGCAATCCAACTCCCGAGCCCTGGTGGTGGAGAGGCCCATGTACTTCCGCTACACAGGTGGGGGGTCCGATTGGACTGGTGGATCGGACGTCCTTGCCGCCACCCATCCCTCACTTACCTGGTATTTCGCGGAAGGCTACACCGGAAAAAATTTCCATCAGTGGGTGGTGGTGTATAATCCCTGCCAGTTCGCGGCCCGACTCACTTTTCGTTTTCAGACCCGGGAAGCCGGCGAGATCGTGAGAAGCGGCCAAATCGCCAGGGCGGGCTCCCGCACCACATTCTACATCAATAAGCTCTTAGGTGAAGGTTATAGCAACTCCCTCAAGCTGGAATCGGACCTCCCGGTGATAGCGGAGCGCCCCGTCTACTTCGAATATAGGATCTCGAATGGGATCGTCTCCAACGGTGGGCATTGCGTAATGGGGGCGCCCTCTCTGGGAAGCGAATACTACTTCGCCGAGGGCACCACTCGAGATGGCTTCGACCAATACATCTGTCTGCAGAATCCCCACGGGGAAGAGATCATAGTCGAAGCGGAGTATCATCTGGGAAAGAATCAAGGCGCCCCGGCGCAGCGTAGTTACACCCTGAAACCGGGCACCAGGCGCACCATCTTCGTGCCCGCGGAGGTGGGAAGGGGAAAGGATGTGAGCGTACGACTCTTCTCTGCCTCGACTTTCCTCGCCGAGCGACCCGTCTACTTCCATTATCAGATCTACGGTTCTGGCTGCGCAGGAGGCCACTGCGTGGTGGGAACCTTCTCGCCTGGAAAAGATTGGCGCTTCGCGGAGGGATACACCGGTACCGGCTTTGATGAGTGGCTCTGCCTCTATAATCCGGGAGATCAGCCCGCAGCCGCGAGCATCTTTTATCTCGCCCAGGAAAAAGGGGCTCTTCCGGTACGACAAATAACCATTCCCGCGAAAACTCGGGCAACCGTTTTCGTCAATATCAGCGCCGGCTATGGTCTAACTCTTTCCAGTAGGATAAGATGCGATCAACCCATAGTGTCGGAGCGTCCCATCTACTTCAGAATGGGGAGCGGATGGAACGGTGGGCATGACATTATCGGTCATAAGGCTGAATAGAACCTTGCCGGTAATCGCCCCGGTTCAGGTTCTCTCAGCTTATAACTAACAGTTCGGAGCCGATATAGGCGGCGCTATCATCCGCCAACCTATACACCTCCATAGTGGAGCCACTGTTGGCGATTCCACGTAGTTGGGGCTGGTTCCATCAAGAGTGACAAAAGCCGCCCAACGAGAATAGCCGCGGCTGCCCCTTACCAGCGAGATCTTCTTGAAAGTTGGATCGTAGGCGATATACACGATAATCATGTCCCCTCCCATACCAGGCTCCCCCCCATATCCCCAACCTCTTGCCCATTCCTCATCACCCCTCTTACGTACTCATAAAACCCGCAAATCGTAAACATCTGTCAATTGCGTCTCGCGCGTGGAGAATAATATCATAACCTGGTGGTCATCAATACCCGCCAAATCGCTTCTCCGAGCGAAATCATGAACAAAACCGCCTGGTGATCAGGCGGGCTAAAGCCGCGCAACTTCTACCATCGCCCGATAAAGAAATTTTTCATTATTCCGAAACCTTAATTGTGTTCTTGTTGACAGCTTAACTATGAGAGGTTAACTTTATGTAATTATCGCTAAAGGAAGGAGCGATGCGATGCTTTGGGATAGAGCCGAGCTGGAAAAGCTCAACATTCATGAGATTAAAAAGACCAACTTATTCTTTAGGCTAGTGGAGATCTTTCTTCTCTCGCTCTTTTACGGCACCAAAATGGCTTCGCGAATTCTTTCCCCGGAACTGATAACCCGATTCTACGATTTAGTGGGAAAGGTCATCTTCTATTTGAGACCGGGAAGCAGCAAAAGGTTGATTCAGAAACTCACCGACGCTCTGCCCGAGAAGGATCCCCAAGAGATAAGGAAGATCGCCCTCAAACTCAACGGCACTTTCCTCTCCGGTATAGTGGACTTGGTGCTTCTTTGGAGGCACACCGACCGCTACATGAGCCAGTTGAGTATCGAGGGGCTGGAGAATCTGCGGGAGGCGGACGCTCGGGGAAAAGGGGTGCTGCTCATCACCACCCATCTTGGCCCCTTCGCAGTGCTCCACGCGGTCCTGGCGCGTCTTGGCTATCCCTATACCCCCATTATGTGGCATCCCAACGCCACCCCCGCTCCACGCTACGTGATCGCCCTGGGGTTGCTAGCCAAGGAGGTGGGCTGCGACCCCCAATATCCCATCTTCTGGGCGGGGGAGCCCACCATCGATACCGTAAAAGAGGTAAGGGATCACCTGGAACGAGGCAAAAGAGTGGGCCTTACCGTAGATGTCCCGGGGAAGCGGATAGTGGAATTCTTCGGGCGTCCCGCCGCTTTGGCGGATGGCACCGCTCACTGGGCTATAGACACCGGTGCGGCTATCATCCCCTTCTATCATCTCTGGGGGAAAGAGGTCTTCGACCGCAAACTGGTCTTCGAGGAACCGCTGCGCTACGAACTCACTGGGGACCGCAAAGCCGACGTCCTCGCCATTATGCAGCAAGTAGCGGAGGCAGCAGAGCGGCAAATACGGGTGGCCCCCGAGCAATGGTTCAGCTGGTTTGGGCTATGGACCTGGTGGGAGAAGGCGCGGGAGATCATGGAAAAAGAAGGATCTTAAACAATTGCGCATTCAGCTATAATATTTTACATAATGAAACAAATAAATGCGAATTGACCGCTCCAATTTTTTTCTGGAAGTTTTCACGTCTTGGACTGATTCCCCGCACTAATCATAAATCTGGATTTAATTAACGTGTGTAAGACATATCCTAGACTTAAGCGCTTGGACTAGATTTTCTCAAATAACATCAGCGGTAGCGGTTATGCTATCTGGCTAAAGCCAATGTCTTTTGCACTAGCGAAGCAAAGCCGCCTTTCCAGCGAGGTTAATTTTTGCTTTCTCGATCAGACTATCTCCATTAATGAGAGGGGCTGGATTCCTCGGCGGAGGAAATCTCCACCTTCACATGAAATTCCTTCTCCTCTTTAGGGGTAGCGTCCTTCTCCCAGGTGGGAAGGTAAACGAATTTCAAGGTTGCCTCACCCTGGCCCACCCCTTTGAAGGTCCAGGACTCCACGGCTTTCTTGGAGCCCTCGGAACCTTTCAACTCCATGGTGACGTTCTCCAGTCTCAGCACAGCAGAGACCGGTTCCTCGGAGAGCTGCCATCGATAACCCATCTCCCCCTCGGAAACCTCGGCCTCCAGGGTAATTATGAATTCGTGTCCCAGTTCCACCTGGATTTCCTTGTCCGGCTCCGAATGTTTAGCGGGCTTCTTGGCCTCGGTGCCTTTCTTTCTGATCACCACGGAGAAGTCCTTTACTTCCAGGGGTTCCGCCTCTTTCTCCCAAGGACGCGCGTACTTGAAACTTATAGTGGTCTGACCCACTCCCTTGCCCTTGAAGGTCCACAGCTCCGTTCCTGGCGCTCCCATAAGGTCCTCTTCCGGTTTCTCGAAATCCTGGGCGACCAGTTCCAGAAGTTCATCGTCCAGTTCATGAGCCAACTGCCACTGATAGCCCGTGGTGGGATTGGATTCCAAAGCTATCTGGAACTCCATTCCCACATCGGTGAAGATGGTCTCATGGGTATCGCTGTAACGGGGGGGTTTGGTCGTCAGCTCACATCCTACGGTCGATAGGGCCACCATTGAGAAAATAGCCATGAGCGCGAATATTGCCGTCCTGGACTGCTTCATCTACTTCCTCCTTACGCTTTATTATTTTTTCACGATATCGAGATCGCGATCTTCTTTCGGTGTTATATAACGGGCGCTTCTCACCGATATCTCTCTCGCCGCCCTCAACTGGGGTGTCTCATGCTTATTCTACAATATACTAGCCTAAACAGCACTACCCACAAAGCCCAAGAACCATCTATCGGCCGACAAGGTATGACGACCGAAAGGTGAATTCCCTGGCGAAACGCGATATTGCCCTAAAGGAAAGCGCACTCCTGTTAAAGAAAACTTTCCCGGCAAGACCGCCGAAATCATCCCCAGCTTCGAGGTTAAAATTAGATGACCTCTTGCCGGGATCTTGATCATTGGACTGGTTTTATATTCTGGGACCGAAAAAAGAAGAGGTTGTAAACGCCATTCCACTCAGCCGGCTTAAAGAGATCTGGACTACAACCATAGGGCAGGTAAATGCGGAATATACATGCCCCGCGATTCAATAAGTAGAAAAGCTGTCAGCTGCCGGCTAGAGAGTGATTTTCTCACCCTCGAGGCCATGGCGAAAAAGATTGGATAGATGGAAAGGTATGGCAAGGAATTTACCATCTACCCAAGCCTGCCGTCGCGTCATGAAAAAATTGCCTGGATAAAGCGTGGATAATCTATGCCAAATCCGACCTTTGACCCCACTCATCAACCTAAGTTATCGGGTGAGAAGCTGCAGCCTACAAGGGGTTACGCGCGGGCGCGAGGTCATCGGGATTGGGCGGGGAAAACCACCTCGATCTTGTCGTTGGACAATTTGGTTATCTTTAAATCCTCACCGAAATACTTTCCAACCCCTTTGACCAATCCCACACAAACGTCGATAAGACCTCGGGAGGATTTGTAGGTCATGATCAGGGTGTTGTCATCCTTCCACTGGTACTCGAAGCGGGGTGGCCTAGCGTTCTCCAAGGTCTTGGTGGACTTGACGTGAACGTCGTCCATCTTGGTGAGAAAATCCCTAGCGCTGTTCACATTTTTATAATATATCCCGTAGATCTTGGGCGCGTATTCGTTGACCCAGTAGTCGCCGAAGGCATCGGCGGCTTGCTCCATGGAAATACCCAGAACGTCGCAGGTCTTTCCCAGCATATCCAAGGCTTTCTGATCTTCCACGTCTTCCGTAGCTATGAATCGCTTGCGAGGGTCCATGCCGCAACGTTGCATGATCTCTTCCCACTTCTGGTCGCCGAACTTCTCCTGTACAAGTTGGGAGAGGCAGGCCATAATCACTCCCTTCATGTCATTTATCACCTCCTTCCTTCCAGGACTACCACCGATTACGCGTTTTCCTTTCGTTAATTATTCTTTACCCATCTGGGTTTCTTTATGGTTTTTGAGTTTTATCCCTGCACAATTAATCGGCTCCTTTCGCCTCCATTTTAACCACTCAATTTAAACCATTTTAAAGAATTACCCGGAATTAACCATCCCCGAGAAAATTAAAGCTGTAGTCGTGATTTCGGTATTTCGCCGATAAAGCGACCATGTCGATAGGATAATCGCATAAGGTTTCAAGATTTAGTGTAGCGGTTTAAAAGTTCAACCACTCCTCCCAACTACCTGTAGACCCTTCTGCCGCACCCCATCTTGATTTTGGACTTTCTAGTGAATTGTTTTGATCCCGACCAAGTCCCTAGGGAGAGGGTAATTTATCTCTCTAGGCAGAGTCATCATCTCTTTCCACGGCGCTTGAGTTTATTGCCTCTGCGTAGATGAATGGCGGACTCAGCCACCAGCACGGTAAGCAGCGCTCGGGGCAGGTCTAAAAAACTCTGATATATCATGTATCTCTTTTTCCAATGGGGCTGGAACTTCTTGTCGAAGTTGTAGAGGGAGATAACTGGAAACCTCAAGTCCACTATATTGGCAACCATTTTCAAAAGGGAGCTTCCCTCCTCTCGATCCTGTCGATAATGCTGGGAGAGAAAGCAAAAATGCAGAGACATATATTTAAAACCCTTTTCCTTCAGGAAAAAAGCCGTCTTGGCCAGCATAAACTCGGTGAGCCCATTGGGAGCGCCCGGCACGGTTCTGGAGGTATCCAGTGAATATCCCCCATGGGGAAACATGGGAACTAAGTATACGAAACCCACGGGCTTGGAGACAGGGTCATATGCGATCCCTAGAAGGCAGGCGTTATCCTCGGAATGGAGCAATCTCCCCAAGCCCATGGCGAAACCTGTCTCCGGCTTACCTTCCCGCCATTCCATAGCTATCCGACCTAATTCGTGTCTCAGATGATCCGGTATGCCCACATTGAACATGAATTCTATGGTGAAACCCATCTTCTGAAGCTTGGTTACCGCATGCCTTAGAGTTTTCACCTTACGTCCCTGCAGGCTGAATTCATCCAGATGAATCACCGGTTCCTCCCCCAGGCAGCAATGCTTAAAGCCCGCCTGTCGGTAATGGGGGGTAAACTGCTCCTGGCAACCGAAACCGGCCACCCTCCATCCACGCTCTAGGCAATAATCTTGGAAATCTCTCACGGCTTGAGTTATCAACTCCTCTGGACCCACAGGATCGCCGGAGAAGATGGCCATCCCACCTAAACAGCGATAAGCCAGAAAGACCTCATCGCGAGGAAAAAAGAGGCTTTTGTCTTCCCGAAGGCTGAAATAAGAGATGGAGTCGGAACCATAAAACTTGATGAGCTCCCGGGCCCTCCGATATTCCCCCAGGCGGAACTCCGTCTGGGGACGATGGGAGTGGAAGATTAGAAATAACAGGTAACTCGATCCGACGAGAAATAAAATTACCAGCGAATCGCGAAAGAGGGTTATCCATCCAACAAAACCCTCCGATGCGTCATATCCCAGGGATATGGTGACCGCCCGGTATGCGAGATAAAGCGGGTTAGCAGAGATGCCCAATCTTTCATGAAGAATATAGAGTCCTCCCATCCCATAAACGAAGAAAGCCGTCAAAATAAGGGGGAGGGCTTTCCAAAATCTATTAAGGTAATAAGGATCTGGCCTGGCGGGAAATCCCTCCCTGGCTTTAAGGATCACCGCCACCAGAACCAAGCCGGACAAGGCGATGAAGATATTATCTTTCCTGATTAAATCCAGAGCGGAGTTGAGGAAGATGAAGGCAGCTATGAGCATCACCGCGGCGCGCTTCCTCAACCAGAGCTGGTAAGCGACGAGAAGCATGAACCCACCCAGCGCTAAAGGGATGACCCTGGTGCCATAGTCCCCGGTTAGGTAAATATCCCGCCCCACATCGATAATTCTCTGATTAAAGCGATAATTCAATCCCTGGAAGAAATTTACCAGCCCCAGGGTTAAAGCATAGACCAGTACCAGTAGGGCTATCACGGAATAGAATAATTCCTTTAACCGCTCCTCTCGCGAATCCTCGAGCGTTGCGCTGCGTTTATCCCCTAAT
The DNA here is from genome assembly GCA_015711725.1 of Candidatus Geothermincola primus. Classification (GTDB taxonomy): domain Bacteria; phylum Actinomycetota; class Geothermincolia; order Geothermincolales; family Geothermincolaceae; genus Geothermincola; species Geothermincola primus. The sequence continues at coordinate 9,306 of JACVIX010000024.1, forward strand.
CTCGGCAAAATCCTTTCCTCGCTCCCCGCTCACTTTATGAAAGATACCTCACCATTTAAGGATAACGATCTACATCTCTTCGTCTAGGGAAAATGTTTCTTTGCAATGAGTAAATTCCACGCATAGATCGTTTTTTCCTTTCCCCAAAACACTTACATTGAAACACTTACATTGGGTTCTCTATAAAAATTATAGAAAAATAAATTCAAACGGGAACAAGGTTCCAGTCGTCAATCATCCTTATCCCCCCACAAAGGGGTCAAGCCGGATCACACCCATACAAACCTTTATCCCGGCTCAATACCGGCTTAAAAAGTCTTTTGCCCGGTACTCGCTTAAATAGAAAAAACCCTTTTAGATACCTGTCCTCCGTATACAGCGGTTGACAAGCTATTCCCCTGCAGATTCGGGAGAGCCGGCGCAGCCCCATCCTCTTCCTTACAACGTTCCTCTCTACTCGTCTTCATCGGGACCTACCCACTCGGTGGGAGGTCCCATGAGCACGAACGGGCCCGGGTTCAGTGGCCCCCCAAAGGGCGTCATGTAACCCGCGCAGATAAAAAGTCTCTCGTTTACTTGGCGCACCTCATCATGCATGGTATGCACGATCCCCCGGTTGAAGGGGGAATAATCTAGATGAAGGGAATTTTTTCCATCCTTGCCCAGGCGAGTTGGCCCTATATAAGTCCTCATCTTTCTGGTTCGAAACACCTCCACTGCCCCGCCCGCGTGTTTGCGGGAGAAGATGTTGTAGCCCCAGGATTCTCCGTCTTGGGGGGGCAGAAAAGCCTTCCCCTCCCAGTGGGTCTTCAGATCCAGCTTGCCTGTGGGAAAGACATGGTGGGTAAATAGGGCGGTGGGATTACCTAGAACCCCCCCGCTTAGCACCCGGGCGGCATACTCCCCTTTCATGGAGGAGAAATCGGGGGCGTTAGCCGCGTAGAAGAGCTGCATGGTGTCGGCGCGGCTCAATTTCTCCACGTCCTCCCAGGTGGCATTCTCCGGATCAACCCCTAGTATATCCCCTATAGTCCTGCCATCCGGGGACCGCTTTCCCGCCTGAAGGATATTTATTATGAAAAGAGCGATGTGCACAAGCAGCGAGATAACGACCCATTTCAGCACCTTCCTCAACGTCTTCATTCGACTCCCCTCCTCCCATCTGGATTCGACAACTGGTTTGAACGTAACATCTGGTATTGCGCGGTGTCAATTTATGCCATTTATCCAGTTCGACCATTTGAGGGAAGGGCAAATGATTGTGTGTGTTGCTTTTAATGTCTACCAAGAGAATGACCTTTGACCTCCAAAGGCAGAGCGGCTAAACCATGGACTCTCCAAAATAAACCCCTAAGTCGATCTCCCCGTTGGCAATTCACCATTTAAGCATTACAAGATCTTGCCTCTGGATGAGAATAAAATTATATAATTCATAGGTATACATCTAGGTCAAACCAAAGACGATTGAAGGAACCGCAAGAGAAGGAGAATAGATTATGAGGGATCTTAAAGGAAAAAACGTGCTGGTAACGGGTGGGGCCATGGGTATGGGGAGATGTATGGCGGAGCTTTTCCTAAAGGAAGGCTCCAGGGTGGCTCTGGTGGACGCGAGGGAAAAGGAACTTCGGGAAGCTGGAGATGATCTTAAACGCTAGGGTGCCACGTATACATATATTTGCGACATCTCTAACCGGGATAAAGTCTATGAGTTATCCGAGAAGGTAAAAGAGGAGTTGGCGTGGTAGATGTCCTAGTTAATAACGCGGGAGTGGTGAACTCCAGTCCCATCCTGGAAAAATCCGACGTGTTGATCGAGAAGACAGTCGCGGTCAACCTTTTAGCTCATTTCTGGACTATTAAGGCTTTTCTCCTGGGAATGATCTCTAAAAAAGAGGGGCACATCGTGAATATGGCCTCTGCCGGCGGCTTGTTGGGGGTCCCTTACATCACCGATTACTGAGCCACCAAGTTCGCAGTTGTGGGCCTCACCGAGTCTCTGCGTCAGGAGATGAAGCTCAATGGCTTGAGGAAGATAAGGTTCACTCATGTCTGCCCCAACACGGTCAACACCGGCAATGTTCGCCGGCGCCAAGCCGGTAAAAAAGGCACCAGACTACTTCAGCCGGAAGAAGTCGCGCTGAAAATAGTAGAAGGGATCAATAGAAACCGATCTTTCATCGGCATCCCCCTCTCCGTATATCTTATCCCCCTGACCAAAGCGATAACCCCCATCCCCGCACTGGACGCTTTCAACCGATTTATGGGTATCGCCACCTCTTCCGAAACCTCGGTGGGCAGAGGGGATTAAACTTCTATTTAATAGCTTATCGAGTCGGACAAGGAATCCCTGCGCGGCCTCTCCTCACGAGGCCTAGCCTTGTTCACGTTAACCGTTCTTCCTTCGATCTCGCGTCCGTTGAGCGCCTCGATAGCCGCCATCGCCTCGGCCTCGTCGGGCATATCCACGAAGCCGAAGCCCCTCGACCTGTTAGTATAGCGGTCCATGATAACGTCGGCGGAGATAACCGTCCCGAACTCCTCAAAGATTGCCCGCAGGCTCTCCGAGCTCACCGAATAGCTCAGATTTCCCACGAATATTCTCACCTATCTTCACCTCCTCCCGTATAAAAAAAACCGAGGATGCGGTCTCCTCGGGAAAAGTACGAAACCTTCCTTTAGAAACTACGAGCAAATGCATTATAACAAATTTTCCCCCAATGCAACAACTATCGTCCTGGCTTTCCGCGAAGCGACGCGAAGCGAGAAAAGGCGAGCGTTGGGCAAATGGCGCGAAAGGCAAGTTCCCTCAACCGACGGAAATCCAACAAGCAAGCGGCTCGCCCTTTATTCAGGTAATGCCCCAAGCCGCGGCTAAATGGTAGGCGTCATTTAGAGTAATCGGAGTTGAATTGGATAAAGCAATATGGGCTTTACAGAAGAGATAAACGATAGACGTTGCCGTAACGTCTTAGTGTGCGCTTTGGGGCGAAAAAAGTCTAACGACCACCCTATCATCCTGATAAATACTAGTCTAAAAAGAAAGAGGTAGTGGTTTCCCAAACGTTCAATCCTTCAAATTTGGCACTATGTTTGGCCACCGAAGCGAAGGGCATATACGACATCGAGGAGGAAATCGAAAGGCTTCTATCCGAGCTTAGGCGGTGGATGCTTGAGACTGTCTTCGCATACCTGTATTGGAAGCTAGCGAAGTGGAGGGCATGGGCTTGAGCATGGTGGGGTTAAGGGAGATAGATTATTGTTATTGCCAAAAATCCCTATATAAGTTAAAATTTTTTTGACTTCGTGGATTCCTCTAAAAACCGCGGAGCCGCAAGAAGCAGCAACATATAGAGCACATGATTTGCAGCAAGGATGAGACACGGCAGATGACAGCGGAAGAATATAGCGCCAAAGAGAGAAAAGAGACCCACCATCAAGCTTGTAAGCAGTTGCGCTTCATTCCTATAATCCCATATAAAATGGTTTTCAACGATGTGTAATAATATGTAATATTTATTGCGGCCGAGAGCAAATTCATCCTTAGCCAAAGAAAAAGCAGGAAAAGGGAGGAAGAGAGAATGAACAAATGGGAAGAGATGTATAAAGCTAAACTGACCACCCCAGAGGAAGCGGTCAAAGATATCAAAGACAACGATAAGATCTTTTGTGGGAGCGGCTCCTGCACCCCGGATGCCCTCCTGGGCGCCCTCTTCGACCGCGCGGAGGAACTGCACAACGTGGTTTTCGGCGGACTGATCATGCTGGGCCCCCTGCACAAGATTCTCAAACCGGAGCTTTCCACCCATATTCTCTTCGATAACTACTACGCCACGGTGATGGACCGCCAGGCTCTCAATGAAGGAATCAGCGTGCATACCCCCTTCCATTTCTCGGAACTGCCCCGGCAGGCGGGCGAGTTTAGCAACTACAAGATCATCTTCACCCAATGCGGTCCCATGGACAAGAACGGGTACTTGAGCGCGGGGGTATCCGGCAACTTTCTGGACGTTATCGACCGCATAGACAGCATCTACCTGGAGGTAAACCAGTACCAGCCCCGCATCCATGGGCAGAATTATTATCACATCTCTCAGGTGAAAAGGGTGGTTGAAAATCACCATCCAGTGATCGACCTGCCCCCCGAACCGGTAACCGACGTGGACCGAGCCATCGCGGAACACATCGTCAAGGAGATTCCCGACGGAGCCACCATTCAGCTGGGGATCGGGGCGGTGCCCAACGCCATCGGGGAGCAGCTCATGAGCAAGCATCATCTGGGATGCTACACCGAGATGATTCCAGACGCCATCATGAACCTCTTCGAGGCTGGCGCCCTGGACAACACCCTTAAGACCTTTCACAAATACCAGATGAACGCCTTCTTCGCCGCAGGATCCAGCAAGCTCTATGAATGGTTGGCGGAGAACCCCATGATCTGTTTCATGCCTTTGAGCTACAATAATAACCCCTACAACGTGGCCAAAAACGACAACATGATCGCCATCAACTCCACCCTAGAGATAGACATAACTGGACAGTGCTGCTCAGAGGCCATCGGCACCAGGCAATACACCGGCACCGGCGGTCAGGTGGATTTCACCCGGGGAGCCTGGATGGCTAAGGGAGGTAAAGCCATCATCGCCACCCATTCAACCGCCAAGGCCTGGGGTTCCGATGAGATCGTTTCCAAGATCGTTCCCCAGCTAAAACCGGGGGCTCCGGTTACTCTCACCAGGACCGACGTGATGTACGTGGCCACTGAGTACGGAATGGTCTGCCTCAAGGGAAAGAGTCTGAGGGAGAGGGCCAGGGCGCTTATCAGCATTGCACACCCTGACTTCCGGGGTGAGCTACGCCAATACGCCAAGGATGTGAAATACTTCATCCTTCCAGAGCACGAAATCATCGAATAAGTTAGCTATACAAAGCGACGTCCATCGCATACGCGCTTTAAAAAGTCCACGGAGGGCATTTCCCGCCGTGGACGCTTTTCGTGTTCCTTCCGCCTGTATATGTTAAGTAAAGATATGAGCAAGCCTCCGGCTGGAAATCACGCAGCGAAAGCATGAAAATTTGTTTCTTCGGGAGATTTCGAACATATCCTCTTTCTCTCCATTTAGCCTGTCTCTAGGAGTAAATAATATTTACCATCGCTTTTATCATCAAACGATGCTCCCCATGGACTCGTCGTAGATTTCACTCATGAAAGCCATGACCCATTTTTTTCGAAAAAATTTATAGACTTAAATATTTACGTCATGTAAGGGATGATGAAGTATAAAACGCGAATCAGCGCTCCGTAGACTTGATCACCTTCGCGGGGACACCCACCGCCAGGGAATCGGGGGGGATGTCCTCCAGAACCAGCGAGTGGGCCCCTATGACTGCGTTGTCACCGATTCTCACCTTGCCCAACACGGAAACCCCGGTGTAGAGTTTGACGTTATCCCCGATTACCGGGTAGCCCTCTTCCCCCAGGTTGAAACCGGAAGCTCCCCTGCCGCCCAGGGTCACGTTATTCAAGACCCAAACGTTGCTGCCCATCTTCACCCCCCTTCCAATAACCACTCCCGCGGTATGAAAGATATGGCACCCGGCTCCGATCTCGGCTCCGGGGTCTATCTCCGCTCCGTTGAGCAGGAAATTTAACCTCGCTAGGAACTCGGGGAGCAATCTTAAACCTTTAAGATATAGCCAACGGTAAAAGCGGTAAAATGCCAAGGCCTGCACTCCTGGTTTTGCCAAAAGCACCCGGATGGCGCCTTTGAGGTCGGGTTTCCCTTTGAGGGTACCTTGGTCGCTGAAGAGCACCTTTATGTCATCCTTGATGCCCGCCATATCTCCTCCGGTCTCATCTCCTTCCCTGAAATGTGAAAATCCCCTATCGTCATCTAGTCAACATTCATCCAGTATGTGAAAATCCCCTATCGTCATCTAGTCAACATTCATCCAGTATGTGAAAATCCCCTATCGTCATCTAGTCAACATTCATCCAGTATGCCAATCTCCACGAACATATATAATAATAGCAGAGTGGTGGGGTAGAGACGGAGAGACGGGGTATAAACGGAGGTACAGGATAAACCGTCGCGTCTAAGATATGAAGACCTCGAAAGTCGCGAAGGAGGCAAAGTGCGCAGAATAACCATTCCCAATCTGCTCTGGTACGGCAACCAACCTAGAGAGCTAATCTTTCCCCGCCGCTGGGAGGTGGAGGTGCTTGAACCACCAGGTTTTCATAAACCGGGAATCTCCTCGGAGGAGATAAACCAGGCGTTTGAGCGACCTATCGACGCTCCCTCATTGGAAGGGCTGTTGCAGGGGGGTAACGAGGCAGTCATAATATTCGACGACATCACCAGACCAACCCCCGTAAAAGATATACTCCCACCGCTCATGCGCGCCATCCACGATTCGGGCATCCCTAAAAGCAATGTCCGTTTCATTCCCGCCCTGGGAACCCATGGAGCCATGAACAATATCGACTTCCGCAAAAAACTGGGGGAAGATATCGTGGAAAATTACCCCATCTACAACCACAACCCCTATGAGAACTGTGATTTCATTGGGGAGACTTCCAGCGGGCTACCCCTCTATATCAACCGCGAGTTTAACCTCTGTGACATAAAGATTGGCATCGGATGCATCACCCCCCATCTCCACTTGGGCTTCGGCGGTGGCGGCAAGATAGTCCTTCCGGGGATAAGCGGCATCGAAACCATCCATAAATTTCACAGCGAGGTAATCATGTCGAATCCCGGATCCACCGGATTAGGGAAATTCGAGGGTAACGTGATGGTAAGGGAAGTGGAGGAGGCGGCGAGGATGTCCGGGCTCCAGCTCAAAGCGGACGCCCTCATCAACTCCAAAGGGGAGATAACCCAGCTTTTCGTGGGAGATCCGGTGGCCGCCCATCGGGCGGGAGTGGAGGTCGCCCGGGAACACTACGCCACCCCCTTAAAAAAGGGAGTGGATATCGTGGTGACCAACGCTTACGCCAAGTATAACGAGATGGCTATCTGCATGCTCATGTCCCTCACAAGCGTAAATTTTTCCCGGGGCGCCATCGTGCTCTTGGTGGACTCCCCCGAGGGCCAGGTATGCCATTACCTGATGAGGAGCTTCGGGAAAAATTACGGTGGAAGGGTTTATATTCATCGGGAACGGCTCCCGGACAGCATCAAGGTAATCGTGTGCACACGTTATCCCGACCGCACCATGTGCGACCTCTTCGCCCCTATAGAGAGCGTGACCATCACCCGTAACTGGGACCAGACCTTGGAGATTCTGGAAAGGGAGTTTCCGAGCGAAGCGTCGGTGGCGGTTATTCCCGACGGCACCATGCAATATTTCCAGGAAGATGGTCAGAATTGACGTTAACGTCGTGGGCTTAGATTTTATCCAGCTGGTCGACTTGCCCTCGCTTTCTCTGAGAAGTGGCCCATCGCTAAGCCAATCCTAACAGCTTATAGATAAACGACATGTCCAGAGAATGGCGCGCCACTTCCGCCAGATGATCCAGACGCAAATCCCTCCAGCGCTGCCAATCACCACCCCAAGCGTGGGGATGTATACCTTTGCGAGCGGCAAGAAACCTGAGAAATCCCTCCCTAACAACAAAGTTTTCGAAGATACCATGGATATAGCAACCAAAGACATTGAGCACGGGATGCGCCAGTCCTTCTTCCACCTCTATCTTCTCTCCGCTTCTCTCCACGATGAGCAAGGGCGATTCCTCAGAAGAGATCGTGTCGCCCATGTGAATTTCATATCCCTCCAAAGGTGGGGAAGACGGGCCCAGCCCCAACATGGGAATGGGCCTGCGCACCACCGCTTTTATTTGGTGGGTAGTCTTCTCTTTTCTCATCACCGTCACCATGGGCAGCAGCCCCAGACAAGGACAGCATTCTTCTTCCGATTCCACGCCCTCGGGGTCCAAAATCTCCCTTCCCAGCATCTGATAGCCCCCGCAGATGCCTATCAACGGCATCCCATGCCCCGCTAGCTGGACGATGATGTCATCCATTCCCGTCGCACGTAGATGACGCAAATCCTCAACGGTGCTCTTGGTGCCCGGAACAATTAAAGCGTCCGGGGTTCCTATTTCCTCGGGATATTTTACATAACGTAAATTAATTCCTGGCTCCTGAGCTAGGGGGTCGAAGTCAGTGTAATTGGAAATGTGAGGAAGGTGTATCACCGCAATTTCGATCTTTCCCTTATCCCCGTGCCCTCCAGCCCAGCGCCTCCTCTCCTCCAGAGCCACGGAATCTTCTTCTTCCAGACCAAGATCATGGATGTAAGGGACTACTCCCAAGAGGGGAATGCCCGTCTTCTCCTCCAGCAAAGACGGGCCATTTCCCAAAAGAGTTGGATCGCCGCGGAACTTGTTGATAATAAATCCTGCCACCAGATCCCTTTCCCAGGACTCCAACAGTTCCACCGTTCCCAAGAGAGAGGCGAAGACCCCTCCCCGATCGATGTCCCCCACTAGAAGTACCGGCGCGTCAGCGGTGCGAGCGATGCGCATGTTGGTTATATCCTCGCTTTTCAGGTTTATCTCAGCCGGGCTTCCCGCTCCCTCGATTATCACCACTTGGTAAGCCCGACGCAGCCTTTCCAGAGCCTCCACCACTCGAGGGAAGAATCTTTCCTTGCTTTTGTGGTAATCCCAGGCTCCCAACTCTCCCCACACCTTCCCATACAAGATCAATTGGCATCTCTGATCGGAGGTGGGCTTGAGCAATATAGGGTTCATGTCAGTATGCGGTTCCACCCTCGCCGCCTGTGCCTGCAGTACCTGTGCGCGCCCCATCTCCCCTCCTTCTCGGGTAACATAGGAATTCAGAGCTATGTTCTGAGCCTTGAAGGGAGCCACCGCCACTCCCTGGTTCGCCAAGATGCGGCAGAGGGCAGTCACCAGGACGCTCTTGCCCACGTGGGAAGCGGTACCTTGTATCATCAAACAGCGAGCCAACGTCGGCGTGGTCATCAACCTTTTTCCCCACTTATCTGAAGCTCCAAAAAGAGAGCCTGGTTATCTCTGACCTCTCTCGCTCCTTCTTGGATCAACCGTAGATAAAGTTCTCTCGCTCTCCCCCTGGTAAAGTCCCTGCTTTCGATGGGATGCGGGGAGAAGAGAACCACTTTCTTTCCCCTGTGCAATGCCTCCAACGCGGCTTCCAGGTTCTTCAAGTTCCCTGGGCCAAACTGCACATCGGTGACCACCAGCGCGTCGCATTTCTCGATGAGTTCCAGGTTCTCCAGATGCGCCCGCTCGGAAATATGAGAGAAGGGCGCCTCGGTCACCAATTCTACCTCCAGTCCCCTGCCCACCTCCTCGTCACCGTCGCCCTGATTGAGCACCCCAGCGGTGACATAGAAGCCCAAAGCAAGTAGTTCCCTCATCAGCGCCGCGCCGCTGGAACCACCGCAGATGAGATGCACCCTGCTCCCCTCATCAGACTTCGCTCCTCTCCCGGAAGGTAAAAAGATCACATAGGGCCGGGACGTAACCGAGTGTTTGGTCACAATGGCGTCCACGCCAAATACCTCCTTGATGTTGGAAGGAGTTATTACCTCGGAAGGAGCGCCTCGAGCGAATTCCCTTCCCTCGCTGATCATGACTAGATGCTGACAATACTGGGCGGCAAGATTGATATCGTGCATCACCATGATTACCGCTAAACCCTGGGAGCACATTCGAGTGAGCAACTCCAGTAGAGCTAATTGGTGGTGGATGTCCAGATGCTGGGTGGGTTCGTCCAGGAGAAGAAGTTGTGGCGATTGAGCCAGGGCCTGGGCGATGATTACCCTTTGGCGCTCCCCTCCGGAGAGCTCGTTCACTGGGCGGTCCGCCAAATGCCACACGTGGGAGGAGATCATGGCTTCCCGCACCACTTCCAGATCGCGTGCGCCTGCCGCCTTCAGCCGCCCCAGGTGTGGGTTTCTTCCCATGAGCACCACTTCCATCACGGAAAAGGCGAAGGCCACTGCGGGATCCTGTGAGACCATAGCCAGCCGTCTGGCTACCTCCCGCGCGGAAAGCTGGTAGATATCCTTTCCGGAAAGGTAGACTACCCCTTCCCGTGGACGCAAGGCTCGGGAGAGGGTTCTCAAAAGGCTGGTCTTTCCAGAGCCATTGGGCCCGATTATCCCGATAAAATCCCCAGAGCGCACCTTGAGCCCCAAGCCCTCGATCACGTCCTCACCGTGATAACCGGCGTGAAGGTTCTCCGCCTGCAAAGAGGTCCATTCCATCACACATCAATCCTTATTTATCTCCTTCTTATGCCATTCACGGGCACGTATTACTGATTGCGATAAGCGCCACTCATAACCTAGATTAGGGCGCCTCCTTCTTTTTTCTTATGCGGACACCTTCTCAGGAGTCCAAAAGTTTCAATCCCAATTCAACCTTTTCGCCTTTCTTTATATGCGCAACCCGGCGAGTTCACTTTTTCGAGTATTATTTACATAATGTATTAAATTCTAAGGCCCTGATGCTTCTTTCCGCACGCAGCGTCACCTAGTTATTTTCGATTATTTTACATTTTGTAATAAATAGTTCCGCGTCTCTAACCGCTTCATCGATTCGTCGTTCATACGTACGGGTAAGCCTTCTCTTTATTCCCTAACGTTACACCCTACCACAAGCAACCCTTCCCCTCAAAGAGCCGAATTACCCCACCTCCTTCTTTCTTCTTTTCAAGAGATAAACAAAGAAGGGGGCACCGAAGAAGGCGGTGACAATGCCCACAGGAAGCTCATTGGGGGCGATCACCGTGCGAGCTAGTGTATCCGCCAGCACAAGGAAGAGCCCACCCCCCAGCAGCGATCCCGGAACCAAGAAACGATGGTCAGGCCCGGTCAAAAGCCTCACTATATGAGGGGTAATCAATCCCACGAAACCGATAATTCCCGAAACGGAGACTGCTGCGCCCACGCTCAGCGAGGCGGTGACGATCATCACCCATTTGAACCTTTCCACCTCCAGCCCCAGCTGGGCGGCGCGCTCCTCTCCTAGCAACATGAGATTGAGATCCCTACTGTATAAAATGCTTAAAAGGGAGCCAGTGATGATGAAGGGGGTCACCCCCAGTACCATGTTCCAGTTGGCGGTTCCCAATCCTCCCATGAGCCAGAAGAATATGGAGTGCATACGGTCCTCGCTCACCACCATTAAGGTGGAGACGATGGAAGCCAAAAAGGAAGACATAGCGATGCCCACCAGTAGAAGGGAGGGAATGGAGGTTCTTCCTCCGGAGCGGGCGATCATGTATACCATCAGCACCGCTAGTAGCGATCCCGCGAATGCCATGATGGAAACGGAGGTGAGCCCTTTCCAGCTCAGATTAACTCCGAAAAAGAAGGCCAAGGTGGCTCCCAAGGCGGCCCCTTGCGACGACCCAATGATGCTGGGGTCGGCCATGGGGTTCTTAAATAAGGCCTGAAAGATCGCCCCCGCCAAAGCCAGCCCCATACCCACTAATAAAGCCAACAGCACTCGAGGCATCCTCACTGTAAGAATAATTGTCTCCTGATTCTCCGACCAGCTGGGTGAGATCAGGCGATCGAGCAGTGGAATACGGTTGATGATAATCTTTGCGGTGGTCAGGATGGGGACATATACCGCTCCTAAAGCCACCGCCAGAAGCACCACCAAATTTAAGGCGATGACTAGTCCCATTAGGACCAGCGCTCGTCTGCGGCGCAACTGGTAGAGCATGCTCCTCACGACGCCCGCCCCTTCCTTGTTGGCGTCAAAGATGGCCTCTCTTTCCATGCGCTCCTTCCTATAGACTCTCGAGCTTCACGCGAATTCCCAAAAAGACTTACTCATACGACCGATGCCACCCCTTTCCAAGAGTGCGTCCCGGCTGTCTCTCTCACGAACAAGATAGGTCCAGAAACCAATAGCCGTCTTTGAACATTTCTCCCTTCACCCTTGTTTTAACAGGAAAAGAGAAGAGGGGGCCATCGGTCACTAAAGTGTGATACTCCCCGCCCTCCCCGGAGATGTCTACCCCCGACTCCTCTATCTCTTTTACCACTTCCCTGGTGAGGGTTCTGCCCAGCAGTTCTTTATCGAGTATACCGTCCTTTAAAGCGACGATGGTGGCCTTGAATCCCTTTTCTAGGAAAGACTCGATTAAATCTCGCCTCTCAAATCCCCAAATGGGGAGTGAGGCATAAACGCCGGCGGAGGAACAGACTCGCTCTATCCATTGAAGATGTTCCTCAAGATCTATATCGCCAAAAACCCCTGCCTGGATACCTTGCGCCCTTAATCGTTGAATAACGGAGAGAAACACACTTTCGTAGTCATCCCATGAAGCCGAAGGGGCGAGCAGCGGTATCCCCAAGGAAACAGCTTGGCGCAGCACCAAGCTCACCGGCAACCCGTGACCCCGGGTCCTCTCCCCGTTCTCCTCCAGCATGGTCAGGAGCAGCCGAGGCATCCCCCCTTGCTTTATCGCATACCAGAGGGCTAAACAAGAATCCTTTCCGCAACTCCAGGAGGAGAAGAAAGTACGGTCCCGTATGTGATTCATACCAACCCCTCTGTAGCCATCCCCTCCAAGACCAAGTAGATTATTTTCATGTTGTCATCTCTCCCGCGTCATTTTATTTCTACACCAAGTCATATATCATCATTGCCAATTGAGGAGATACGTTCTGAGCGCGCTCGTCCGCCAAAATTTCTTTTTCGCAATCATCGGTACATATACTCGAATATTACTTCCAGCCCCTCGATGAGCCGGGGCCCAGTACGATAAACCAAGTCCTCGTTTATCACGTAGACTTTGCCGTTTCTCACCGCGCTAACGCGGTCCCATCCAGGTCTTTTGGTGATGTCCCCCGGGTTAGACATAGACCCACTGCCCACGAAGTAGATTTCGGGATTCTCTGAAATTAGCCGCTCCACGCTGAACTCGTAATAGTCGTTGGTTTCCGCGTCGGCGATGTTGATTCCACCCGCGAGGGCGATTAGGTTGGAGATAACGCTCCCGCTTCCCGCCGTCCACACGTTGTTTTCATAAAAGATCTCGTAGAAGACCCGGGGGGGCTTATCTCCCGATTCTCGACGCCTGCGCACTTCCGATTCTATCCTCGCCGCCCTGGATTCCATGTCCCGAGCGATCTCCTCCGCCCGCTGGGAAGTTCCGGTTATCTCCCCTATCTTACGGATGTCCTCCACGGTGCGCTCAAAAGTGGGGGCATTCACCGCGAAAAGGGTCAATCCCATCTCCTCCATCCTGGAGATAAGTTCCCTCTGCACTCCCCCGGTCACCAGCACCAGATCGGGGTTGGAGGCCACGATGGCCTCTAGATTGGGAGTGGTGAAGGTGCCAATCTTCGGTTTACTCTGGGCTTCCTCGGGATAGTCACAGTATTGGGTCACTCCCACCACCTTATCGCCCAGGCCCAGCGCGAATAGTATCTCCGTGCAGGCAGGGGAGACGGAGATGATGCGTTCGGGCGTCTTCTCTATGGTTACTTCCCGGTCCAGATCGTCCAGATAGACATTTTTTTTCGCTTTCCCGGTTGAAGAATCCTTACAGCTTAGTAAGAGCGCCACGGTCATAAGAATCAGAGTCGCAACGATTAATGCCGAGATCAGTCTTCTCATACTTTTACCTCCTTCGCGTTCCAATGAAATCATCACCTACGAAAATCGAATCCTATATCTCTACCAACGGACGCTAACTGGGCATTCCTCCTTTCAGCATCTAATAACCTCTCGTAAATTTTTTAACAAAATGTCATTTTCTTGGGGAAGGCGCACCGCCACTCGAAAGAAACTGGAATCCAACCCCTGAAAGTTCCCAGCATACCTAACCAGGATTGATCGATAACCCAAGGCGTCGACCAGCTCCCCAGCGTCCATTTTCCCCTCCTTTACTTTGGCGAGCAGATAGTTGGCGCTGGAGGGAAAGAGTTCCAAGCATCCAAGCTCTTCCAGCCCCACTCTCAGTTTTTCTCTCCACTCCGCTATCCTCTGTCGCGTCCTCTCCAGATAATCCCGGTCTTCCAAGGCCGCCATCGCCGCAGCTTGCGCCACCACGTTCACCCTCCAGGGAAGAGCCCAACCCTCTACAAGGGATATCATCTTATCATCGGCCACCAGGAAACCAGGTCCCCTCAACCCCGCCAGAGCATAGAGTTTGGTCAGAGTGGAGATGATCACCAGATTACCGCCTTCCGTCTCGGCAATGAGGCTAGCCCTCTCTATCTCACCTTCGGACGCGAATCCCATAAAACTCTCATCCACCGCCAGTATCCCTCCCCACCGTCTGCAGGCCTGAAGCAAAGGCTCTATTTCCTCCTGAGTGTAGAGCGCGCCGGTGGGGCTTGCCGGATTGCAGAAAAAGATCAGGTTCATGCCGTACGCCGCCTCCGCCAGTTCCCGCGGCTGGAAGCGAAACCCATCCTCCGGACGCAGGAAAAAAAATTCTAGCTCCGCTCCCGCCGCAGTGGCCGCCCGTTGGTACTCACCGAAAGCGGGAGCTACCACCAGCGCCCGAGAGGGGCGTAGTCGTTGGCAGAGAAGATGTATCAGCTCGGTGGCGCCATTGCCCAGCATTAACTGACCCTCATCCCTTCCCAGGTGCCTCGCCAGGGCTTTTCTCAACGAATCTCCCTGGGGTTCCGGATATCGGGAGACATTCTCCAAAGCTTTTCGCGCCGCCTCCAACGCGCTTGCGGGGGGTCCCAGGGGATTTACATTGGAGCTGAAATCGAGGAAGCGCTCCCGATCTATCCCGTAGCGCGCTTCCGCCCAGGAGAGATTGGCTCCATGGGGAGGAAATTTTTCTCTCATTTCCCCTCCCTCGCCGCGACGACCACCGCAAGCAACAAGGCGAGTAGAGAGGCGATATTCATCAACCTCACCGCCTCCCGGATATGCCCAGGCTCCAACCCACGCCTCTCCTCGCCGATAAAAGGGAGGTCCCTTCTGTGGCCCTTATAGAAATGAGGTCCTCCCAGCTTGATCCCCAGCGCCCCCGCGAAAGCCGCCTCCGGATGTCCGCTGTTGGGGCTGGGGTGATTGAGGCGATCCCTTAAAGCCACTCTGAGGGAATCCCCAGATCGATAGCCACATAGCAGGGCGGCGCAGGCGATCAGACCTATAGAGATGCGAGCGGGGAGGTAATTGGCGCAGTCGTCGGCTCTAGCCGCGCATCTCCCCATATGCAGGTATCTTTCGTCGCGGTAACCCATCATGGAATCGAGAGTGGAGATGGCCTTAAACGCCATAGCAGCGGGGGCGCCCCCCAGTGCTCCCCAGAACAAAGGAGAAAACACCCCATCCACGAAATTCTCCGCCACCGATTCCACAACCGCGGCGGTTATCTCCTTCTCATCCAGAACCTCCACATCCCGACCCACCAGGGCCCGGAGGGAATTCCGCGCCTGATCCAGGTTGCCCCGCTCCAGGCTCTCCGCCACCTTCAAAGAGGTTCTCTCCAGGTCCACCCTAGCCAAGGAGGTATACATAAGCAAGCTCTCAATTACCGCTCCAGCGGGGCCCATCGAGAGTAACCTCGCCACCAACCAAGATCCAACGGTTATGGCGGCGGTAATCGCTATTCCAGCCTTCGCTTCTGCCTGCGATCCCTTCACCCGCTCGCGAGCAAATCTTTCCATCAGCTCCTCCATTCTGCCCATCACCCTCACCGGATGGGGATAACCTTGGGGATCGCCCATCAGGGAATCCAGCAAATAAGCGGAAAGAATTATCATTGGTCGGCGGAGCCTCATAACGTCACCTCACCAGCAATTCCGGCACACGGCTCGCCATTAGCAGCAGTATTACACATTCGGCAAGCATGCCCACTCCCCCGATTATGTCCCCAGTCACCCCTCCCACCGAGCGGTGGAAATAGCCTCCCAAAAGCTCGGAAAAGGTTAAGCATACCACCGCTAAAAGGGGGATAAGCAGAGGCAGCTTCACCACCAGCGAAAAAGCTACAGTTAAGCCAGCAAGAGCTATCATGGTGGCCACCAGCAAATGAAGGGGCTTGGATCCCTTCACCATAACTGAGGCGGTTCCCTCTTTACGCGCGTAGGGAAAGCGCACGCATAAATAGCTCATCACCCATCTTCCCGCCACCGGAAAGGCAAGCAGCGCTGCCCATCTGAACCTACCAGATGACCCGGATATTCTCATCGGCAAAGCGTATATGGCGGATAGTTCTAAAAGCAGAACAAGGACTACCGCAGTGACTCCCCGCGCTCCCACCCTGGGGTCTTTCATGATGCGCAGTCTTTCCTCCGGAGGGCACCTTCCCCAGAAAGCGTCGGCCATGTCTGTAAGCCCGTCGTGATGAAAGCACCCAGTGAAAAGGGCGTAGAGGACAAGGATTAAGGCAGCTGAGAGGAAATGGGAGACTCGGGGAAAGGCGTGGGAAGAGGCCCAGTCCGCTAGCACCAGAAGCGCCCCAAGAAAAAGTCCCACCAAAGGAAAACTGGCTACAGCGGCGGAAATAACGGAATCATCTGACTTACCTCCCCCCGGAATCGGCAGCACGCTCAAGAACCTGAAAGCTTCCACTAAGGATCCCATCCGCGCTCATCACTCCCCTTGGGGTCCGGAGATTCTCGCCTCCTCGAAAGTGGCCATCTCCGACAACAGCTTAAGGGCGGCATCTACCAGAAGAAAGGTCAAAGCGGCTCCCGTCCCTTCTCCCAGACGCATATTGGCGAAGATGATGGGTTGTAACCCCAACCTATCCAGGGCGGCCTGATGCCCCTTCTCCACCGAGAGATGGGAGGCGATCATGAAGTCCGTCGACCGGGGCTGGAGCCCTGCGGCGATCAAGGCTCCAGCCGAGGAGATGAATCCGTCGATGAGCACGGGCCTCCGCTCCGCCGCCGCCGCGAGAATAACCCCGGCGATTCCCCCTATCTCCAGTCCCCCTACCTTGGAGAGCACGTCTAGGGCATCGTCGGGGTTAGGTCGATTCACCTCCAGCGCCCTGCGAATCACCTCCACCTTATGTCGTAGAGCCCGATCGTCAACCCCCGTTCCCCGCCCTGTCACCTCAGCGGGGTCCCGTCCGGTGACGACCGCGGTGATGGCGCTGGCCGCCGTGGTGTTGCCAATACCCATATCGCCCACGGCCAGGAATTCCGCCCCGTGGGCGATCTCTTCCAGCGCCACCTCAATCCCCACCTCCACGGAGGCCACCGCTTCCTCTCTGCTCATGGCGGCTCCTTTAGCCATATTCGCGGTTCCCTCCCTGATTTTACGAGATGTCAAATTATCATGTTGCAAGGGAGCTTTTACCCCCACATCCACCACCCGGATGTCGGCGCCCGCGTGCCTGGCAAGCACGTTGATGGCTGCCCCTCCGGAGAGGAAATTCAATACCATCTGCGCGGTTACTTCGGAGGGATAGAGGCTTACCCCCTCCTCGGTGACCCCATGGTCCGAAGCCATCACGATCACAACTTTCTTCCCTGGCTTGGGTAGAGCCTCACCGGTGATCCCGGAAATTTTCACGCTGATATCCTCCAGGGTTCCCAGGGCTCCCTTGGGTTTAGTCAGCTGGTCTTGCCTGGCCAGAGCCGCCGCCATAGCCTTCCGATCCAGCTTGGATATCCTGGATACCGTCTCCTCGATTCTATTCAATTCCCCTCCTTTTCCTCATTCTTCAAAGCCAGCGGCAACCCGGCAACCACCAACCAGACCTGGTCAGACTCCCGGGCCAGACGCTGATTGACCCTTCCCGCCAAATCACGGAAGATTCGCCCCAACCGGTAAGGCGGTACCACGCCCCATCCCACCTCATTGGAGACCACGATGAGAAGAGGGACGGCTTTTCTCAAGGCATCGACGGTCATCAGCAATTTTTCCTCCACCTCATCCATGCGCTTCAAAGCCTCAGATTCAGGGAGAAGCCCTTCTTTTTCCGGAGGCCAATCCAGCCCTTGATAGGCCATTACGTGATAAAGATGGACGGTGAAACAGTCCAACAGAACCACCTGGATATCTGGGGGGATAGGGGGCAATTTCGACTCCACGCCCAACTCCAGCGTGAGCCACTCCGGAGGGCGCGACTTGCGGTGACGAAGGATGCGCTGGGTCATCTCCTCATCCTCTGTCAAAGCGGTGGCTAGATAGCAGACTCTCTCACCGCTATGGCTGGCAAGTCGTTGGGCGAAGGAACTCTTTCCGCTGCGCGCCCCTCCTAGCACAAGAATCATCCGTCCCCGGCTAGATTGCCTCTCTTCCATCTTAAGATCGCCTTTCCCGCCGTCTTATCATCGTCCCCGCTCTTATCTCCCCTATAATCTTTATCCATTTCGGAATCGGCAAAATAAAATCCCCTCTCCCGATCCAGAGAGGGGATAATTTTCACTTACCGCCAGATTCTCTCTGATGCGGAGAGCTTGCTGACACTTCTCAGGCAGTTCTTCTGACTCCTGGATCCTCGCTCTGCCCCTCCTTCCCAGCTTAGCTGCCAGTGGTTTTCTTAGGGCATCGCTCCCCAGTCACAGCGGCGCAACCGTGCCGGACTCTCACCGGCTTCTCTATTAACCCCGCGGGGACCTGAGAAGCATTATTCCTTTTTCAAAGTAAGAAAATGTTACAACCTACCACTTGGCAAGTCAATAAGATGTATGCCGCGAACGCGTTTCTTTAATCGCAATAGGGGGCGGCTTATTGCCCACCGGTGTTCCTCCTTTTCTCCGCGATAACAGCCATATTCGTTCAGAAAGAGCCAAAATGAACCTCGCCTTGAGAATACTTTCCTCTCGCCTTGGAAAGAATTCATATGTAATACTTCAACTCGGATCCGTAAGAACTAAGAATTTGAGAAAACCCCGATCAGGATAAGGAATGCCCCGATCAAGATTGTGGAACTGCATGCGTATAGAGTATCGCTATTTATCAAAGTAAAGCCGTGGCGACATCCATCAAGGGGATGAGAGAACCTCCACCACCCCCCCGATTGCAGCTTTTGCCACGCGAGGATTGGACCCACCCGAGAGCACGTAGCATACCCTGGAAGGAAATTTAGCCCGGATGCGCCTGGCGAACTCTGGGTAAAACTCCTCGGTGAGCTCGAATGATCCGTAATCGTCCCGGTGATTGTCGTGACCGAAGATAATGAAGAGTAGCTCATGGGGAAAACCGTAAACCAGCTCTATGGCACGGTCCACCCAGGAAAGGAACTCCTGGTCTCCCGCGTTATAGGGCAGCGCGAAATCGTGGTTGTTCAAACCCTGGCTGGAGCCACCACGAGAATAACCACTACAAAAATTGACGTGCATCACGCCTGGGTCGGGGCCTAAAATGTCCCTGGTGCCGTCACCGTAATGGGGATCGATATCTATGATGGCAAATTTTTTCAAGCCATGCTGCTTCTTGAGATATTCCACCGCGATAGCCACGTCGTTCAAGTAGCAGAAGCCCCAGAATCCGTCGCGGGAAGCGTGATGACCCGCCGCTCCCACGAAGCAGAAGCAGGAGTCCACCCTGTCGAGCACTACCTCCTCGGCTCCTTGGATCACCCCTCCCGCGGAGAGCAACGCCACCTCGTAATATCCGGAATGCTTCACTCCCTCTATATGGTCGGCGGCATGCACCTTCCTCACCCATTTCTCCTCCACCGGAACGGGCTCCAGCACTCTCACCCCCGGCCTTTCCAAGTATCCCTTGGATTTCAGCTCGTAAAAGGCGGGCGCCAACCGATCCCTTAGAATGGTGAAGCCATGGCGGGCGAAATCCTCGTGGTATACAACCAGCAGTCGGCCTTTTTGAACCTCCATCTGCGGATCAGCTCTCCCTCCCTTTTCTCCAGGAATCTAGCAAAAGCATCAATCGGTAATCCCTCTGGCGCAGTATCTCCTCCTGATCTTTCTCCCTATAATCGTAAAAGCCTTTGCCTGTCTTTACTCCTAGCTCTCCCCTATCGACCAGCTCCTTAAGGGGCGGAGGGGGTTCAACGCCCATGGTACGGGCGGAAGCTGCCACCACGTCCAAGCCTCCCAGGTCCATGGTGGCAAAAGGCCCGTTCACCGCGAGCCTCAAGCTAATGGAGGACTCGATAGCTATATCGATCTCCTGGGGGGTCAACACCCCTTCCTGGAGCAGAGCATAGGCCATCCCATTAATAGCTAGCTGGAAGCGGTTTACCACGAAGCCCGGAAGATATTTACCGATGAGCAAGGGTCGCTTCTTCACGCTGTTGAGCAAATCCAAAGTGGTCTCAATCGCGGCTCGACTTGTTCTTTCCCCGTGAACCACCTCCACCAAGGGGATAAGTTGAGGAGGGTTGAAGAAATGGGTTATCAGAACCCTTTCCGCCTGTTCCTCATCGACCTCCTCCATCACGTTAAAGGTGGAGGTGTTGGAGGCTAGAGTGGCGTGGGAAGGGCACAACTCTCCTAACCTTTTGAATACCCTCTTCTTAAGATTGAGGTCCTCGGGCACAGCTTCGATGACATAATCGGCTGACGAAGCCACATCCGCCATATCGATGGAGGTGTGAATCCTCCCCATGATGGTCTCTATCTCCTCGGAACTTATCCATCCAAGCTCTGCCTGCAGTTCCAGGTTGGCCCTCGACCTCCTCAACGCGGCGCCCAGGGCGCCTTCTGTGATATCGTGCAACCCCACTTGGTAGCCATTCTGAGCGAACAACTGGGCTAAGCCCGATCCCATCACCCCCGCGCCGATTACCGCTATCTTTTCGATTTTTCCCTCCATCTCCAGACCCTCCTTTGCCAAAACGGATTTTGCCGGTTTTTTACTCGCCGGGAGCGCATCGTTAAACATCGGTTCCTCGGTATGAAAAAACTAGATTAACGGTTTCTTTTCTCACCATTTCACTTACGTTACTTATAATTTACATTTTAACAGAGAGTCAGGGGCAAATCCCTTATGCCCATTTACGCTAAACGAACGGTCTCCTTTTTCTTGGATGACCAACATATCCATGGGAGATTGAGTCTTAATCTTTCATTATAAATTTTCATATGAAACCCAAATGTAACGGCGTGTTCCTAGGTTTAGGGAATCTCAAATCATCTCAGACCCGCTTTTGGGTCATCGGCCCTCTCCAGGTTGCAAATTGGAAAAAAGCGCTGATGTATAATGAAGCCCAATGTGACGGTTTGTTCCTAGGTTTAGGAAATCTCAAATCATCTCAGACCCGCTTTTGGGTCATCGGCCCTCTCCAGGTTGCAAATTGGAAAAAAGCGCTGATGTATAATGAAGCC
>JACVIX010000025.1 GCA_015711725.1 Candidatus Geothermincola primus
GGTATCTACCCCAGGAGCAAGAAGCACTAGCCTCGGTAATGGACCGAAACATCGTCTTCGGCCGGGTTAACCCGGAACAGAAGCGGGAGATGGTCAAAGCCCTGCAATCACGGGGACATGTGGTAGCTATGACTGGGGACGGGGTAAACGACGCCTTGGCTTTGAAAGACGCCGACCTGGGCATCGCCATGGGATCGGGCTCCTCGGCCACCAAGGCGGTGGCTCAACTGGTGCTTCTGGATGGTCGATTCTCCACCCTGCCAGGAGTGGTGCAGGAAGGAAGACGGGTGATGGCCAACATGGAAAGGGTGGCCAACCTCTTCGTCGTCAAGACCGTTTACGCCACGATCCTTGCGGCGGCCATCGCTATTGCCGGGTGGCCATTCGTCTTCCTGCCTCGCCACCTCACACTGATAGGCTCTCTCACCATCGGAATACCCGCCTTTTTCCTTTCCTTCGCCCCTACCAAGAAGCTCTACAAACCAGGACTGTTAGCGCGGGTGCTGCGCTTCGCTATCCCCGCTGGCACGGTGATGGCCATAGCCACCTTTATGGCGACGTTTCTCAGTAGATCACTTGGTATCAGCCTGGAAGAGTCTCGCACCGTCTCCCTGCTAGTGCTCATCACTGTGGGCTTCTGGGTACTTGTGCTGCTCTCCCGCCCCCTCCTTACCTGGAGAGGGATACTAGTGATGGCGATGGTTGGCATGTTGAGCTTGGTGCTAGCCGTCCCGTACTTCCGCAAATTTTTCGAGATCGACCTTCCAACCCTTCCTGTGGCGCTGATGGCTTTAGCCATAGCGGCAGTGGCTATTCTTCTTCTACACTTATTTTACAGTCTGTTAAATATATTCTACCCCTTAAAGAAAACGCCATGAGCTCCGGAAAAGGGATGAAAGTGGTTAAGATGGATGGCGATAAGATGCCTTTACAAGAAGAATCCACGTCCAGTTGGCGGAAAGCTATTACCATCCCAATCGACGAAAACTAACTCGGCGCAAGCCGAACCTCAGCCACCTTCCTTAACCCAAAAAGCGCCTTAAGTTTGCCGCGCGCAGTACTTCCTCGCTTAAATCCACTTGTTCCTTCAAATCCAGGGCTCCCAAAACGTAATCGGTAACCTCCTGGTGCTCCGAATGAACTTGGTAGTCCACGGGGAATTCCATCTTTCCCAGAGGCGAGGACAGATCCGGTGGTAAAAGTTTCAGGGAGCCCGGGTTGAAGAATTGAAGGGCGTCCCGGAGATCTTCCTCGAAATTAAGATAGACCGTTTTCAGGAAATCAAAATCCGCTGAATTCAGGACATCAAGTCCAAGTAGCTCCGGAGGCAAACCCACGGTATAGAGAGAGGCGGTGAAAGTTATGGCTCGGGGTAGGGTCACCCCATCCATTTCCCGACTGTAGCCGAAGAGTCCGATATGCAGTTTCCTCTTTCTCCTGCTGGGCACGTACCTGGCTATCCGATTGATCACCGGGGCTAATGCGCTTACCTGCTGCCGGTACTTACGGGAATACCTATCCACCAGCTCCAAGCATCTCTCCCTGTCCACTTCTTGGGGCGATTCTATCTTTTTCTCCCTGAGACTTGAGACCGCTTGCCTCACCTCCTCCGGCGGATAATCGTATTTAAAAGAAGATTGGAGGGTGAAGGTGGCAACACTGGGATACTCTCCGAAAATACGATCCGTGGTGCGTGGATTGAGGCCGCCTCGGAAAGGAGCTGAGCCTATGCCAATGATGGGGAATATCTCCACCTCTATGCTCGTTGACAATTCATGAAGATCTAGCAAAGCGATCTTGTTGAGCAGCAGGGCGCTGATCATCCCATAGTTCATAGCAGGGTCTGACCTGGCCAGAAACACCCGTTGATAATCTACCTCCTTGTCCCGGAGATAATCCCTCACTATAGCGGATGCTTGAAGCATGCGTTCTTGGTCTTCGAAAAGTGGAATTACATTGATTCGCTCCGGCTTGAATTCCCCTATCCATTCCGCTATGGTGATGTCCCCTTCGCTGAAAGGCCGATGCTGCTTGCCCACCACGAAATCGGAATAATAGCGGTATATACGGTCTATAGACCGAGAAGATGCAGTCATGGGGAGAATAACCTCAAAGACCGGGGGTACATCGCGCCCGTAAAAGAGGCGGGCCGCGTCGTAGGAACGAGGGATGCTCTCCAGGGTTTCCAGAAGTATTTTGGCTTCTCCCTTCTCCACCGTGGGATTGGGGACTCTGAGGGTGAGGAAGACATCCTCTCCCAGCACTTTTTCCCTGAAGAAATGTGCATACTTGGTAAGCAGCTTCTTCACCACGAAATTGTCCACTTCCTTGCCCTCGCAGTCCCACATCTGTTCATCGCAACCTAGGTGGGAAAAGACATAATAAGCCTCCTGAATCTCGTCTTCCCCTCCCAGCACCGTGTCTTGGACAAAGAAGGGGGAGTTGACGTTATCCGGATGTTGGGTGCTCATGCACCTGGGTATGTGCCTCCTCTTAAACTCGCTCATACCGTTATTCTCCTCCATCCTCCTTAACGTTCGCGACTTGGATCGCGTTCGCTTGGCAATAAAAGTGTTGCTCTAAAAGCCGCCTGGAAAGCTAACCAATCAAAAATAACCGCTAAATTTCGTTGGTTAAAGCAACTTGATCTCCGTTCACATCTCAACACCTAATCGCGTGCAGAGATATCCTTATATTAAATGATATGAAAATGATATGCGATTTTAACATAACACTTTGGCGATAACCCTCTTTCCCACATCCACATCTACAAGCCGTTCTTTAATGATGGTTTGTTCCCTTCTGATTGAGTTATGATACCAAAAGACTGGAATGAAACTGGTAGAGATAATCGTAATTAATCATAATATTCGAATTTTAAACAACATAAGCGCCCATGGGCGCCGCATGATGAACCACACCAGGACCTCCGTTATCGGATTCCACTTCCACACACAGAACCCACTTCCTAAACAAAAGTCGGCGAGGGCCATAGTCTCTTCCCTCTTTTTTCTCGAGAAATTTCGCTTGCCAACGAAAGAAAATATACTATAATGAGTATGTTATATATAATTATCAATTTATAATATATTACAGTATGAAAGAATTTCTTCATCAGCTAAAGGAATTGGTTTTCCCCACCTCCTGCGCAGGCTGTGGAAAGATCGAGGGGGAGATGATCTGCCCTTCCTGTTTGCGCGGTATACCCTTTATAGGCAACCCCAGTTGCTACCGCTGCGGACGTCCCACTCTCTATCCCGTGGAGGAATGTAACGACTGTCGGGGCAGAGGCCTGCGCATGGATTACACGGTTGCGCTGGCTCTCTTTGAAGATCCTATGAAGAGTATAATTCACAAGTTTAAATACGGTAAGGGGAAGAGGCTGGCACCTCTTTTGGCGACCCTTTTAGCCACCAAAATTGAGGAGAAAGGTCTCCCTTTTCGCGCGGAAAAGATAACCTTCGTGCCTTTGCATCCTAAAAAAGAGAGGGAGAGGGGATATAATCAGTCCCGCCTAGTCGCCGAGTCCCTCGCCGAACATCTAGGTATTGACTGCGTAACTCTGCTTGAAAGAACCAGAGATACCCCGGCTCAAGCGGGCTTGAGCCTTCAGGAAAGGAAAAACAACATCAAGAACTGTATCCAAATAAAAGAAGGGGGGAAAGGAGTGAGCGGGGTCATTTTAATCGACGATGTCTTCACCACCGGGCTCACTCTGTCGGAGTGTACCAGAGCGTTGAAGAAGGGTGGGACTGGAGAGGTGATGGCCGCCGTTCTGGCTAGGGACTTAAAGAAGCATCCCCGGTCTCGAAGTTGAACAATATTGAGAAAGGTGGTCCTGTTCCGAAAATAGAAATTTACATTATGAAAATATTGAAACGGGTAGTGAACCGGATCAAATTCCCTCTTAAGTGCCCTCCGTCTCCTCGCTCTCCTTCTCGCCTTTAACTTTCTCGTAATCTCGAATAATCGATCCAGGCATGATGATCACGCTGGGATGGATGATGCTCCCTTCCCCGATCACGGTGCGATGGCCTATCACCGTGTCCGCCAAGAGAGCCGCCTTCTCGCCGATCTCCGCCTCTTTGCCCACGATGCTGTCGACAATATTGGCATCTTTTCCTATATAACCCTCTCCCCACTTGATTCCTCGGTAAAGGAGAGCGCCCTCGTCGATCACCGTCCTATCCCCGATAATCAGTGGACCATAGAGCTTAGCGTGCCTGCGCACCACGCAGTGGGACCCGATGCACAGAGGCCCCACCATGAGCACGTCATCCTCGATCTCGGTGTCATCCCCAATCCAGATATCCTCTCCCAGATGAACTCCGGGAATTCTCACTCTCACCTTGCCTTCCAACGCGTCGAAGTTTCCTCGCCGATACTCCTCGATGCTTCCCACGTCGTTCCAGTAATCGTCATGGAAATAACCGTGAAAAGCCTTTCCTTCCTCCAGCAGACGGGGAAAAAGCTGGCTGCCGAAATCATAGAAACTGTCGCGCGGAATCATCTTCAAAATTTCCGGCTCGAAGACATAAATGCCGCTATTGGCCAGATGACTTTTCGCCTCGCGACGGTCCGGCTTTTCCTGAAAACCCACTATCCGGTTCTCTTCGTCTACCAGCACCACCCCGTACTTGGAGGGGTCATCTACCGGCGTGAGCACCAGGGTCGCCAATGTGTTCTTGGAGTGGTGGTAATCCATCAACGCGGTGAGGTCAATATCCGTAAGGGCATCCCCGCTGATTACCAGCAAGGTATCCCCGCCCAGTTCTTTTTCCAGCTTTTTTACCCCTCCCGCGGTTCCCAAAAGTTCTTCTTCATAGGAATAAGTGATCCTCACCCCCCAGCGGGACCCATCACCGAAGTGCCTGCGGATGGCATCGGGAAAGTAATGGATGTTCACATAGAGATCGTCAAAACCATGGCGCGCCAACAGCTCCACGATATGCTCCATCACCGGCTTATTGACGATGGGCACCATAGGCTTGGCGATCTCCTCGGTCAAAGGCCTAAGTCGGGTTCCCAGACCCGCTGCCAGGATCATAGCTTTCAACTTCACTCATCCCCCTTTCCCGCCCATTTCCCCAGCTCTTCAGCGAAGGGAGGATAAGCCACCCCTGCCTCGGTGACGATGGCGGTTATCAGCGAGGCGGGGGTGATATCGAAGGCGGGATTCCAAACTTGAGCCCCTTCCGGAACGGTTTTGATACCCCGGTACTCCCCAACTTCTCCAGGGGACCTCTCCTCTATAACGATGTCCCCACCATCCGCGATGGAAAGGTCCAGAGTGGAGAGGGGTGCCGCCACGTAGAGGGGTATATCATGGTGTCGTGCCAGGACCGCCAGGGAATAAGTACCTATCTTGTTGGCGGTATCTCCGTTGCGGGCGATGCGGTCCGCGCCTACCACCACCGCGTCCACCTCCCCCCTGGACATAGCGAAACCCGCCATATTGTCACAGATAACTGTGTAAGGTATCCCACACTTCTCCAATTCCCAGGCGGTCAATCGCGATCCCTGCAGCAGGGGCCTGGTCTCATCCACCCATACCTTGCTCAGTTTCCCCTCTTGATAAGCGGTCTTGATAACCCCCAGCGCGGTCCCAAAAGATAGGGTGGCCAGTCCCCCGGCGTTGCAGTGGGTGAGCGCCCTGCATCCCGCGGGAAGCAGGGAAGCGCCATGTTTTCCGATAAGGCGGTCCGCCTGGTCCTGCTCTTGCGCGATCATCTCCGCTTCCTCGAGCAAAGCCTTTTTCAACTCCTCTGGTCCCATATCTTCCCGCCCGCTACGGGCGATAACATCGCGCATGCGCTGGAGTGACCAGAAGAGGTTAACTGCCGTGGGCCGAGTGCGGGCAAGCAGATCGCACGCTCGCAGCGCTGAAGCCTGCGGGTCCTCTTTTCCCCACGCCGCCAGCGCCACGCCATATGCGGCGGCGATGCCGATGGCGGGAGCGCCACGCACTTTCATGGTCATAATAGCGTCAGCCAAATCCTCCACGGAATCCACGAATGAAGGGGTCTCCCGCTGGGGAAGCTGGTTCTGATCAAGCAGGGCAATCTTTCCCCCCTCCCACCACACCGCTCTGAAATTCTCTTCCTTCATATCCTCCCTCGACTCACCCAACCTGAAAGCGTCTCAAGAGGAGATGACATGACCTTCCTGCCTATCGCCATTTTCATCCAGGGCTCTGGGATAATGAACTGGAAGAAGATCAAGTGCCCATCTCCCAGGAACGGAGATAATTCTCTTGCTCCTTGGTGAGCTTCTCTATCTCTATGCCCATGCTTTGGAGCTTCAGCCGAGCGATCTCCCGATCGATATCCCGGGGGACGTCATACACTACCTTCTTCAAATCCTTATGGCACCGGGAAACGAATTCCACACAGAGAGCCTGATTGGCGAAGCTCATATCCATTACCGAGGCGGGATGTCCCTCCGCGGCGGCTAAATTTACCAACCTTCCTTCCGCTAGCAAGTAGATTCTCCGGGAATCTTTCATGGTGAACTCCTCCACGTTCTCCCGCACCTTCCTGCGCGAGACCGCCATCTTCTCCAGCCGGGGAATATCGATCTCCACGTTGAAATGTCCGGAGTTAGCTAGGATGGCTCCGTCCTTCATCAGTTGGAAATGCTCTTCCCTGAGCACATGAATATCCCCGGTCAGAGTGATGAAGATGTCCCCATAGGTCGCCGCCTCCGTGGCGGTGGTCACCTTGAATCCGTCCATGGCTGCCTCCAGAGCCCTTAACGGGTCGGTCTCCACCACCGTTACTATAGCCCCCAAGCCTCGCGCGCGGTTAGCCACCCCCCTGCCGCACCAGCCATATCCACATACCACCACGTTCCTACCGGAAAAGAGGATATTGGTGGAACGCATGATGCCATCCAGCGTGCTCTGGCCGGTACCGTAACGATTATCGAAGAGGTGCTTGGTCATGGCGTTGTTCACCGCGATGATAGGGAATAGCAAAACACCCTTTTCCTCCATGCTCTTCAGTCGGATCACTCCGGTGGTGGTTTCCTCGGTGCCCGCGTAGACCTCAGCCGCTTGCTTTTTACGCTTGGAGTGCAGAGTGGAGATGAGATCGGCCCCATCGTCCATGGTCACATGCGGATGGTGATCCAACGCCGCGGCTATATGCTTATAATAGGTTTTGTTATCCTCCCCCCTGATGGCGAATACGGGAATCTTCTCATGTTTTACCAACGACGCCGCCACGTCATCTTGGGTGGAAAGGGGGTTGGAGGCGCAGAGAGCCACTTTGGCTCCTCCCGCCTTTAGAGTCTTCATCAGGTTGGCGGTCTCCGTGGTCACGTGGAGGCAGGCGGATACGCGCAGACCTTTGAGGGGTTTTATCTCCTGAAAACGCTCCCGAATAAGGCGCAGAACCGGCATGTCCCTCTCCGCCCACTCGATTCTCCTCTTACCTTCCTTAGCCAAATCCAAATCTTTCACGTCGTAATCCATACAGGTCTCCTTACTATCGTCTTCTGCCATTAATCTCAGAATCGACAGAAGTATAACATTAAAGGCGCGCTAGGGCTAGAGAACTTCAGGCGAATTGAGCCAAGTCCGGAAGTGAGATATTTTCCAATGGAGACATCATCCTCGGATAGAAGCGAGAGAAAAACCATAATGGCAAAGAGACCGAACATATTCATTAGCGCATCGATCGGGATCGGGTATTTCATTTGTAAAAGATTATACCATCTGCTCAAGTAGTGTAGCTCGAACTTAATATGTTATGGCGCCATCGTGCCAGGAAAACTATATCCAGGTTCTTCCTGAGAAGATGTCATAATCTCCTTCGTAAATATTATAGTTGGCACTAAAACTTGCATGTTGGAAATGGAGATTTGGAATCGGGAAAGTACGGGAAAACATTATGTATTTACCATACCGAATGTCGATGCTCGGGAGAGCTCTATTTTGCTTGAATTTTTTCCATAAACGACCTCCGACCCTAAGAACGGACGATTAAGAAAACCTGGAGTCGGTCAGTTGCTCCCCGGAAGGTGCTCCAAAAGCAATCTCAGCTTTTATGGATGAAGGTGTCAAGATTATCGAGACTCTTTGACTTCTCCACCCGCTCGCGTAGTCAAAGCAGCGAAAGAGCTTTAGAATTCATTAATTTTTACATTATGTAAATTATATACAGCGTTATCACTGAGACACTCAGCGCTTCGCTTACGAGATTTTTTCTGGCGGCTTTTATCGCTTGATAGAGTAGCCAATTATGACATTTTTGGCGCGCCCCCAAGAGATGTCTTGCACCATGCTATCCCCATCGCGGGGCATACTACATCGCCTAGGGTCTATATCCTCTCTCGCCAGTAATTCAGGGTGTCCTCCAGGGTTTTCTCCAGAGGTATCTCCGGCTTCCAGCCAGTGAGAGTCACAAACTTGGTGGAATCTGAGACCAACAGCTCCACGTCTGAGGGTCGCATACGCTCGGGCACTTGGCGTATTTCGATATCGTCATCGGAGAAGGAGAGGAGTATTTCCAGCACTTCCCGGATGGTGACCGCCCTTCCACTGCCTATATTATAGACTTCCCCTGGCTCACCCTTTTCCAAGCTCAGCCAATAGGCCTTGACCATATCTCTTACGTCGGTGAAATCCCGTCGGGCGGACAGGTTGCCCACTTCGATCACCGGCTCCTTGATCCCCTTCTCGATCTCGGCGATCTGCTTGGCGAAGTTGCTAGTCACGAAGACATGGCCCCGCCGCGGCCCCTCATGGTTGAAGGCTCGGGTGCGCACGGTGTAAAGCCCATAACTGCGATGATACTGGTAGGCCAGCATATCCTGAGCCACCTTGCTCACCGCATAGGGGGATAGCGGTCGCAGAGGATTGGTTTCCTTGATGGGAATCTCATCCTCGAAGACCAAACCGTATTCCTCACTGGAACCAGCCACTTGTATGCGTATCTCCTTATCCATTTCCCGCATAGCCTCCAGTAGGTTCAATTCGCAGATGATATTGGTGGTGAGGGTCTCCGCGGGAGCCGTCCATGAAGTGGGGACGTAACTCTGCGCCGCCAGGTGAAAGATGTAATCCGGTTGGACGCACTCCAGACATTTGCGCACCGCAGAGGAGTCCCGAAGATCGCAGTCGATGACGTTTACCTGGTTGGCGATGGCTTCAATATTGTCCATGCGAGAGCGCCATCTTACAGTACCGTAGACCTCCACACCCCCCCTAGAGAGGGCGTACTCCGCCAAGTGGCTCCCTACGAAGCCAGTGATTCCCGTAATCAGAATACGCAATTTGCTCCTCCTGTCCTCGTCAATCTTGTATCGATTAAGAGAGCTCTACTCTCCTTCGCTTCTCTCAACCTCAAAAATTGCTCGATATATCATAACCCGCAAGGTTGCAAAAATCAAAAATGGATGGTGTCAGCATCAATTTTCCGGAAGGGCCAGATGCGAATCCCCCCTCTGAATTCGTTGTTGTCGCCCACCTCCACCCCCTCACCAAGCACGCTCAACCCCGCAACCTGAACGTTCTTACCCAGCTTGACCCCACGTCCCAAAACGCTGGAGCTTACCACGCAACCCTCGGCTAAACTCACACCGGAAAGCAAAACCGAGTCATCCACCCGTGTTTCCTCTCCCAGGCAACAATCGTCTCCCAGCACGGTCTGGCTGGAGACCACCGCCCCTTTTCTCACATGACAGTTACTACCTATAAGCACAGGTCCGTAAATTTTAGCCCCCTCCTCGATCACCGTATTTTCCCCTACCCACACCGACGGCTCCACCTCCTCGCCAGGAAAGTCAAATTGAAGTTTACCGTCCAAAATATCCCGGTGCGCCATCAGGTACTTCTCCGGAGTGCCGATATCCAGCCAGTATGAGGTGCTACGGAACCCAAACATGGGCTTTCCCTCCTCCAACAAGCCAGGGAAGAGCTGTCGTTCGAAGGAGAACCTCTGGGCGGGGGGAACTCGGTCCAGCACTTCCGGCTCCAAAACGTAGGTACCTGCGTTGATCAGGTCGGTGATAACCTGGTCAAGACCTGGCTTTTCCAAAAATTCCAAGATACGACCCTCTGAATCGATAGGTACCAGCCCATAGGCGGTGGGGTCATCCACCGGGGTCAAGGTGATGGTGACTAGCGCTTTCTTCTCCCGGTGATAGGCGATGAGGGCGCTTAAATCCAGGTCGGTAAGGACGTCGCCGTTGAATACCAGGAAGGTATCCCGGATATGTTCCTCCACGTTCTTCACCGCGCCGCAGGTGTCCAGTGGCTCTTCCTCGGTGACATAGGTTAGCCTCACTCCCCATTCAGAACCGTCTCCAAACACCTCCTCGAATACGGAAGCCAAATAGTTGGTGCTGAGAATTATTTCGGTTATGCCATGTTTTTTACACAGGCTGATTTGGAAGTGGAGGAAGGGCAGGTTCATCATGGGTATGACCGGTTTAGGTATGGTATAAGTTAGTGGCCTCAACCGAGTCCCCTCTCCCCCTACTAAAATAACCGCCTGCATATATCCTCCTTTACAAATTGTAAATTTAAATACTGTTATTAATTTATTTGGCTAGCACTCAATTCCGTTTGCATTGTCAATATAACCGTTTTTCAGTGGATGGCATGGTTCGCCTCTTATCATCCCGCCTTGCATTTCACTCCCTCTCCCTCCACCAATCCAGAACGTCCCTTAGGGTCTCCTCCATAGGGATGACCGGCTCCCATCCTGTCAGTTCTCGCATGCGGGAGTTATCCCCTTTAAGCACCGGAATATCCAGGGGCCTTACCCGAGCCGGGTCCACTTCCACCTGTATCTCCATGGGGGAGATTGCCAGCAACTTCTCCAGAATCTCTTGGATAGAATAATCCCTCCCGGAACAGACATTATATACCTCGCCAGGCTCGCCCCGGCGGAGCAGCTCCCAGTAAGCCCTGACCACGTCCCGCACGTCGGTAAAATCCCTCCGGGCGGACAGGTTGCCCACCTTGATCAGGGGAGGCTCCTTTTTAGCCTCTATCCTGGCTATCTGATAAGCGAAATCGGAGACCACGAAATGGGGAGATTGGCCTGGACCAGTCTGGTTGAAAGCGCGAGTGCGAATTGTCTCAAGGCCATAAGCTTGGTGATAGAAGACCGCCAGGTAGTCCTGAATCACTTTGCTCATCGCGTAAGGAGTTGCCGGCTTGAGAGGGTGACTTTCCTTTAGGGGCAACTCATCCTCGCTCACTTCCCCATACTCCTCCGCCGAACAGGCCACGTGAATCCTAATCTCCTCGCCTGAATCACGCGCCGCGTCCATAAGGTGGCATTGGCCTTTCAGGGCGATATCATATGTGAGCTCCCACCTCTCCCAGGATTGCTGCACGGAGCTTTGAGCCGCCAGGTGAAAGATATATTGGGGGCGGAAATCCAGCAGGATCTCTCGTAGCTTTCCCTCGTCCAAGATATCGCACTTTCGGTAGTCGCATCTATCCCATGGGTCACCCTCCAGCGACTCTCTCAAACCCAGTCCCAGGATTTCAGCGCCTGTGTTTTCGACTAGGTAACGGGCTAGATGGCTTCCCACGAAGCCATCAGCGCCGGTGATAAGCACGCGCATACTTGCCATAACCTCCTTAAGATAAAAACAAGAAAATTAAAGTAATTTTAGCATAAAATACCTCCCCTATTCCCAAACCCCCGAGAAGAAGCACAGAAAGCCAAGTCCTCGAAGGAAAGGGGGAATATATTTAAGTTGAGGTTTTTCCCAACTCGTCGCGAGTCCTTTCTTATGCCGAAGTTTTCCGTGAGGAAAAAGTGTCCGAGCAGGGATCTTTTATGATTGGGGCGACGCGCGAAGGTATTGCATCATGCTTACTCCCTTGTGAATGCGGGTCAAACTCCTCTCCACAGAATAAACATGCGAAATGCGAAGGTGTTACATTATGCTTAATCCCTGGAGAGGTTATCATTCCTTGTGAGTCAGGGGAAGGGAATCGGTGTCCCTTTGGTTCTCCCGCAACTCCGCGGAAGGCGGTCTTTCCAGAATAGCCTGGGGAATCATCGGAGCATCATGGACACGGTTTAGGTAATGCGCCAATGCGTAGACGTCGCGCTTAAATAAATCCTTTATCAGAGCGTACCCACCCGCCATATCCCCGTATAAAGTGCAGTTTCCCATGGAGAGCTCACTCTTATTTCCCGTGGAAAGCACCAGCCATCCATAACGATTAGAGTAAACCATGAGCAGATTTCCACGGATGCGCGCCTGGAGGTTCTCCAAAGCCACGCCACCCTCACGCAAAAGCGGCATAGCGTCTAGATACGCCTCTATTATTCATTCTATGTCGTGTTGTATAAGATCGATGCCTAAAAGGTCCCGCAGCTCCAGAGCGCATTGCCAAGAGAGAGAAGAGGTATAACGGGAAGGCATGAATAGCCCGTGCACGTTGCTCTTCCCCCCAGGGCATACACAGCCAGGGCGGCAACCAGCGCCGAATCCACGCCACCAGAGATGCCCACCAAGACTTCTCTAAACTCATTCTTGCGTAAGTAATCTCTCAAGCCTAATATCAACACCCTGTAGATTTCATCCATGGGATCTTCCGGGTCAACCTCAAAGTGATTTGAATTTCAAGTTGAGCCCCGGATGTTTCGTCATCCCTGAAATCATGGGATAAAATAGTTCGAGAACAGGGAGAGGACCAGTTTTCCCAGCTTCTTTGCCCGGAAATTCGCACCACCTCCGTCGGTCTCGAGATCCCTCCCTGCCTCAAATATCTATGCAGGGGGCGCAACCCCCTACCAGTTCGGATGTTGCCGGTATCCACCTCTATCGAGATGAAAGCTTCCTTAAAACCCAGACAACGTATTGGCATGCCTTTGTTGGGGTGAAAGATGAAGGAGTGGCCGTCAAAAAGTAACTCGTCTTGGGCGCCCACCGCCTTCATATAAAAGAT
This sequence comes from Candidatus Geothermincola primus, assembly GCA_015711725.1. GTDB lineage: Bacteria > Actinomycetota > Geothermincolia > Geothermincolales > Geothermincolaceae > Geothermincola > Geothermincola primus. Next base: position 12,923 of record JACVIX010000025.1, read on the forward strand.
AATTGCCTGTCCGTCAAGAGCGCTTGACTGAACCAGTATCTCCACTTCCGATTGCTTGCCCCGATAGAATGGTGAAGCGGAGAGGTTGACCACCACTTCGGCGCCTCCATAGGCTATCTCCTCTTCCAGTGGTCTGCCGGGACACCAGACATCCTCGCAGATGGTCACCCCGACTCTTACTCTCTTGAGAATCAACACCAGATTGCGTCGGCCTGGACCGAAATACCGGTTCTCGTCGAAGACACCGTAATTAGGGAGAAAAGACTTGTGATATTTTTCCTTCACCTTTTCCTGATGAACGACCGCCACAGAGTTGAAACAATCCTCATCGAGTTCGATAAATCCCAACAAGATAACGCTCTCCCCGGAGAAGGATGCCACTCACTTTGACGCTTGAAGGTTCTCCTCCACGAAATGCTTTTTTAGTATTAAATTCTATGGGCGAGTGGCCGATCAAGGCTACTTCGGGAAAACAGAGCAGGTCCACCTTATATCTTTCCGCATGCTCTATGAACGTGGCAATGCGGGAAAGATTGCCGCGCAGGTCCCCCACGGTGGAGTTCATCCGAGCGATCCCGATTCTTAAAGTGCCCATGGCATCTATCACTTCACGCCTTACTGGTTTGGAGGTCTAAGAAAAGCTTTCGGCAGACCTTATAAGAAAAACTTCCGATAAGTTGGTGGAAGATAAACACCCACCTGCCAAGCCCTTTTGAAAATCAACGACCCTTATCTTTCCAGCTCTATAGCAAGCGAGGCGAAATGATCTCCACGCAAACGAGTACCTCTAAAGAACGGAGAGATAATTATCAAGCTCCCACTGGGTCACCACGCCCCGGTAGCGCTGCCACTCCACCTTCTTATTCTCTATGAATTTCTCGAAGACCGTATCACCTAGAGTGCGGCGGAGCAGCTCGCTCTTCTCCGCTATCTGAACCGCTTCCCAGAGGTCCGCGGGAAGAGTACCGATGCCCAATTCTTCCCTCTCCGCCTCTGTCATCTCGTAGACGTTGCGTTCTACCGCCGGCGGCGGCTCGTAGCCTTTCTCGATTCCCTCCAATCCCGCGGAGAGCATGCAGGCGAAGGCGAGATAGGGATTACAGGCCGGATCGGGTGAGCGGAACTCGATTCTGGTGGCCTGTTCTTTACCCGGTTTGTACTCAGGGACGCGAATGAGATCGGAACGGTTGCGTCGCGCCCAGGTGAGATAGACCGGTGCCTCATATCCAGGCACCAGCCTCTTATAGGAATTAACCCACTGGCTGCACACGATGCATATCTCCGGGGCGTGCTTGAGCAAGCCGGCGATAAACATTTTGGCAACGTCGGAGAGATGCCATTTATCGTTGGGGTCGAAGAAGGCGTTTCTATCCCCATAAAAAAGGGACATATGAGTGTGCATCCCGTTACCGTTCTCCCCCTCAAGCGGTTTGGGCATGAAGGTGGCGTAGCAACCGTAGGAAAGTGCCACTTCCTTGACCACCAGACGGAAGGTCATGGCGTTGTCCGCCATAGTGAGGGCGTCGGTATAGCGCATATCTATCTCATGCTGACTAGGGGCGACCTCGTGATGGCTATATTCTACCCCGATGCCCATATCCTCCAGAGCAACGATGGTCTCCCTGCGGAGGTCGCTGGCAACGTCCAGGGGTGTAAGGTCGAAGTATCCCCCTCGGTCCAGAACCTCGGGAGCGTCCGGGCTCTTGAAGTAAAAGAATTCCAGCTCCGGGCCCACATAGAAGGTGTAGCCCATGTCCGCGGCTCTTTTTAGATTTTTTTTCAATATGTAACGTGGATCGCTTTCGTAAGGCTCGCCCCCTGGTCTTAATATATCGCAGAACATTCTGCCCACAGCGTTGCGTTCCTTAGGTCTCCAAGGCAACAGCACGAAGGTGTTGGGATCGGGCATGGCGATCATATCGCTCTCGTCGATGCGAGCGTAACCCTCAATGGAAGACCCATCGAAACCCATTCCGTCCTCCAATGCGTTTTCCAGCTCATCGATGGTGATGGCGAAACTCTTGAGAAAACCCAATATGTCAGTAAACCAGAGACGGATAAAACGCACGTCGTTTTCTTTTGCCATCTTCAAGACATATTCCTTATCTTTGATTTCCATCTACTACCTCCTCTTCCAGTTTCAGAAAACTTACTCTATCAATGTTGTATTATCTCTTTCCAATGTTTCTTCCTTGTTTCCGTAATGTTAAATGCATGTTAAATCTATCGCTTTGCAGCAATCAGGACTCGCCTAAAGCCAACCATTAGCTTAACCTTGCGCTTAACTGTCGAATGGATAAATGGATACTGCTATCAGCTGAGCTTGACCGCCATGAGCGAGACCCAGCGATGTGTTTTATGGTTCGAAGATATACCCAGCGCCGCGAACGGTGCGGATATAGGTATGGTCGGCTGTATCTATCTTGGAGCGTATGCGCCTGATGTGCACGTCCACGGTGCGCGACCCGCCGTAATAACCATAACCCCACACCTGTTCCAGGAGAATTTCGCGGGTGAACACCTTGTCCGGATGGGTAGCGAGAAAGCGAAGCAGTTCGTACTCTTTATAGGTGAGCTCCAGCGCCTTCCCCCTAAATCTTACCTCGCAACGGTCGAAATCGAAGAGCAAGTCTCTTATCCGGAGAATGTGTTCCGTGGAGATGGAACGAAAGCGGAAGAGCAGTTGGTAGACCCGGGATCTCAATTCCTCCGCCTGGAAATCTTCATAGATAAAATCGTCAAAGTCACGAGCGTCCGTTTCCTCCCATGAAAAGTCCCTGTCCACAATGGCTAGCACCGGGATATTGTCCCGCATCTTCCGCATCAACTCCCTCACCTCTTCCCCCGCTGCTCCGGGAAGATCAAGGGATACAATGGCCAAGTCCCCGCTGAGCCGCTCTTCCTCAAAGAGTCCTTCCTCATCAACTACACGCAGCAGGAAATGGGTGGAAAGAGCCTGGGATATCTTATCCCTTTCCTTTTCTCCGGAAATGACCAGTATAACCATTAAACACCTCGCCAAACGAAATTAATGAACGTTAATCCCGCGCTACCATGGTAACGCAAGAAACAATTTTTTTTAGCAATATGTGACCCTTCAAAGTAAAACTGAGCCGAAAAATCTATCCATTAAAGGGTTCAGTATTGTAACCCCTCAGATCATTTAAAATCCGGATACCCTGATATAAATATCCTATCCTTTGAAAGGATTAGTAAAACGCATTTTCCATTATTATAATGACGCAAAGTTATTCAAACCCCATCTCCCAAAAATCAGGAAGAGAGAAGCATAAATATTCTTCGAAAGCCTTTACGGCTTTGGGAGATATATTTTTCGGAAGGTTATATCACTCGATTGGTTCGATCTTACGCTCTCTGAACCGAAAGATCACAATGGAGCCCGCCCTTGTCTAATACGCATATAAACCGCCATAAGGGCGGTGGGATAATGCCGCCAGCTTGGTGAAATGGGAGGAGAGTATCTCGTCGGCGTCCCCACCGAAATAACTGACATAGCCCTCGACGCAATCTCTCAGCACATCCCGGTCTTTCTCATCCAGGGGAACCTTACTCACCCCCTTACCTAGATTGCGATCGTCAACCTCGCCCCTCAGGTATATGGCTCCCCCATGCATACCAGTGCCGATATGCCTGGCTTGATGCTTCACTTCCTTTTCGCCTTTGGTCAGTCCCAGAACCACCACTACGCCCCCAGCCATATATTCCCCGAGGAAATCCTGGGTGGTCCCCCCGATAATCAGCACCGGTTTGTGTTTGAAATACTCCTTCATATGAATGGCGGCGCGATATCCCACGCTCTCCCGGATGAAGATCTGTCCTCCCCGCATACCCATGGCAACGATATCGCCCGCCCTTCCGTTGACCACAATGGTCCCGCTGTTCATCGTGTTTCCCACACCATCCTGGGCGTTGCGGTGAGTGATGATGGTGGGACCGTCCATGAAGGCCCCCAGGTCATTTCCGGGAACCCCATATATATCGATATGCACCGGCTGGCGCACCCCTGAACCTATATAGCGCTGCCCAAACACATTGTGGATCTCCATGGTTTTTACTCCTTCGGAAGCTGCCTCTTTGACCATGGCGTTGAGCTCGCGGTAATGTAAATTGCTAGCGTCTATCCTAGCTTTGTCGTTTATTCTTGCAAACACTCTTGGATCTCCTTTTTTTTCAAGATCGATCTTCATACCTGTCGACCTCTATTCTCATCTTTTACTTTTAATTCGACAATTCTCACTCCTTACCTTCACTTTATCGAATCATTCCTAGTTTTTAAAGTCATCTAAAAATGTTACATAGTGTAATTAAATTTAAATGGTCTTCTCACTCGCCGGCGTGTCTTATCCCCAGTATATCCAGTTCCTTCTGGTTCAGTCCCACCCCCCTTAAGCGTAGCCTGTTTCCTCGCAGGCTCTCGATGGCGTTGATGCCCATTCCCCCTAACATCTCCTTTATTTCATGGGACCACCCATTGATCATATTCACCAACCTTCTGGTGCCGATATCTGGATTTAGTCGCTTGGAAAGATAGGGATCTTGGGTGGCTATCCCCCAGTTGCATTTCCCGGTATAGCACTTCTGGCAGACGTGACAGCCCATAGCCACCAGAGCCGCGGTGCCTAGATAGACCGCATCCGCACCCAAGGCGATGGCTTTGATTACGTCTCCGCTGTTGCGTATGCCTCCAGCGATAACAATGCTTGCGCGGTTCCTGATTCCTTCCTCCCGTAAGCGGGTATCCACTGAAGCCAGCGCCAATTCGATGGGGATACCCACGTTGTCCCGGATCCGAGTGGGAGCCGCCCCAGTGCCTCCCCTTATGCCGTCCAGTGCCACTATGTCCGCCCCCGCCCTGACGATACCGGAGGCGATGGCCGCGGAGTTGTGCACCGCGGCGATTTTAACCGACACCGGCTTCTCCCAATGGGTGGCCTCCTTCAAAGCGTAGATCAACTGGGCTAGGTCCTCGATGGAATAGATATCATGGTGAGGTGCTGGGGAGAGGGCATCCGTGCCTTTAGGAATCATGCGGGTTCGTGAGATCTCCGCGGTTACCTTCTCTCCCGGAAGATGGCCACCAATTCCCGGCTTGGCTCCCTGGCCTATCTTTATCTCCAGGGCGGCAGCCACCTCTAGATAGTCGGCATGCACCCCGAAGCGCCCTGAAGCCACCTGGCAAATGGTATTTTTTCCGTATTTATACAGGTTTTTATGTAGACCTCCCTCACCAGTGTTGTAGTAGGTTCCCAATTCGTGAGCTGCTCGCGCTAAGCTCTCGCAGGTGTTATAGCTGATGGCACCGTAAGATATAGCCGAGAAAAGTATGGGGGTCTCCAGCTTCAGCTGTGGGGTAAGGCGGGTCTCCAAGCTAGCTTTCCCTTTATGGGATTTTATCTCCAGCTGGTCGGGTTTAGCCCCCAAGTAGGTGCGCAACTCCATGGGTTCCCTCAAAGGATCGATGGAGGGATTGGTCACCTGGCTGGCGTCCAGCACGATATGATCCCAATAGATAGGATAGCCTCGATCGCATCCCATTCCGGTAAGCAACACCCCTCCGGTCTCCGCCTGCTTGTAAGCGTCCATGAGGTAATCCATGGTCCAGTTATAATTCTGGGGGATGCGGGTGGGATTCTCCCTCACCACCAGGGCATTTGTGGGGCAGAGGGTCACGCAGCGCAAGCAACCCACGCATTTACTCTCGTCGGCGAAGACTTCGTCCTCCTCCTCATCATACCTATGGACCTCGAAGGCGCACTGCCTCACGCACACCTCGCATCTGATGCAGCGATAGTCATTTCTTTCGATAATAAACTCAGGTAATAGATAACTCTTCAAACGGATCACCCGCTGGTCTAACTTCCTCCAATCAAGGGAGCGCCTCTTCCCGGAGCAGTTCCATCTCCGGAGGTTCTTCCACTATCTTCTTCTTTTTCAACTCCGCCACTATGGGGACCCCTCCTTGAGGTATCCAGGTATGCTCGATGGAATCATCCACCAGGTGCATGGGCGCTTCCTCCGAGGATATGTAAACCATATTCCCCCGGGTGCCAGCTACCAGAGGTCGAAGCCGAATGCGATCGGTGAGGCCAATCATCTGATAGTTGTTGGAGATGATGATGCTGAAAGGCCCGTTCATGAGCAGACTGGAATAGGTCTGCCGCAAGGCAGTATGTATCTTTCTTTCCTCTGGAGGCATGCGATCAATCTCCTCCCAAAGGGGCGCCGCCAACACCTTGGACATGTCCTCGATAGAGAGGCGGTGCCTGCGCACTAATAGATCCACCGCATAGGCAATAACCTCCGTGTCCGTGTGCAAGGTGCATTTATAACCGTACATCTCCAGGTAGCGCACGTTGATTCCATAGGAGGATATCTCCCCGTTATGCACCACCGACCAATCCAGAATATTGAAGGGATGCGCTCCCCCCCACCAACCTTGGGTGTTGGTGGGAAAACGTCCGTGTCCGACCCAGGTATAGGCCTCGTATTCGTCCAGCAGGAAGAACCTGGCAATATCCTCCGGATATCCTACTCCTTTAAAAACCCCCATATTCTTCCCGCTGGAAAAGACGAAGGCCCCTTCGATCCTCTCGTTGATATGCATCACCGCCCTGACCACGAAGTCATCCTCCGCCTCCCCATCCAGCAATTCCTCCCGGGGGAGCAGGAAATATCTCCACAAGAGAGGTGGATCGGAGACGCCCCGATGAGGTCGAGTGGGGATGATCTCCGCTTTCTCCATGTAGAAGCTGGCGCACATGAACTCTTCCGTTTCCACCCTGGCCCGCTCATCGTCGAACATCATGTGGAAGGCGTACAGGTCGGAGAGTTCAGGATAGATTCCATAAGCGGCAAATCCTCCTCCCAAGCCATTAGATCGCTCCTTCATGTTGGCGATGGCTTTGATGATGGGAGCGCCGTCCACTTTCTTGCCTTCTAAATTTATCATGCCGAATATGGAGCACCCGGAAAAATCTTTGTCATCACGGATCTGATGCTGCCTCAACATCTCTCCACGCGCCTTTCCTGTCCTTTCTCGTCTTTCTTTTCTCTCTTCTTCATCTCACTCTTACTCTCTCCGCTCTTATTATTTCTCCACCAGACTTAAGATTCCCGCCTGCCCTTCCTGCACCCTGGCTTGCCGAACCGCTTTTGGCAGATAGATATGGCCAAAGGAATCGGTCAACAGGGACTGCTTGAAGCGGCGCACCTTGGCTTTCTCCTGGATGAGTGAGGTAAGGATGCCCGCCTTTTCCACTTCGCCCGCAACCAGCATCCCCACCAGAACGTCGTCTCTTAGTACCACCTTGCGGTAGCCTCCTCCTGCCATGCGGGAAGTGAGCACCTCGTAACTGTCGTCCGGGGGGTTGACGATACCTGCGGAGAGAACGGGCAAGCCGAAGAATTCCACGGAATTCATGCTTTGGGAACCGGGATACTTTCTCTTACCACCCGCCATGTTCCATCCCGCATACCTTCCTTGTAAGGTGGCGTTGGGCCAGAGGGCGTTCACTCGGGGCTCCCCCCAGACCAGATCGAAGGCTTCCGCCACATCCCCGGCGGCGTAGATATCCTCCTGGCTGGTTCGCAAGTACTGGTCCACGAGCACGCCCCGGTTTATAGCCAAACCAGCCTGCTGAGCTAGCTCCATGCGGGGTACCACTCCCACCGCCACCACCAAAAGGTCGAAGCCTATCTCTTCCCCATTCCGCAACCGGGCCGTTCCCCCTCTGGTATTTTTTCCTCCATCGTCGCTTATCACTTGTTCCACACATTCCCCTGTAATCACGTGTAAGCCTTTATTCTCGCATATAGCTTGCACCATCCGGGAGGCTTCCTCATCCAGCGCGGCTGGCAGCATCCTCTCCATCATCTCCACAATGGTGACCTTCGCACCCCGGGCGTAAAGCGCTTCCGCCGCCTTCACCCCTATGAGGCCCGCGCCGATGATCAACGCTCGCGTTCCTGGTGCCTTGGTCGCTTTGATTAGCCGCTGCGCGTCTTGGTAATTGACGAAGGTGTGGTAGGGCACTTCCTCCAGACCTGCTATTGGCGGCCTGAATGGGAGTGATCCCGTGGCCAATAACAATTTCCTCCAGGCATAGGATTGGCCTTCCGCAGTAACCACAGCGCGTGATTTGGCGTTTAATTTCGTTATCCTTACGCCTCGAAAAAAGTCAATTTTGTTCACATTGTAAAAATTTTTCTTACGATAACGCATCTTCTGGAGGTCAGCCTCCCCCGCAACCAAGTTGGAGATCATGGGACGGGAATATACTGGAAGGTCCTCCTCTCCGAAGATGGCAAGGCTACCGTTTCTATCGAATGAACGCAAAGCCTCCGCGGCGTTCACGCCCGCGGCGGAGTTTCCCACAACTATATAGTCGTACTTCCCATCTAGCCTGGGCATCTAGATTTCCTCCATGATCAGAGCCTCATTGGGGCAGTTAGCCACACAGGCGGGGATCTCCAAGTCGGGGCAGAAATCGCACTTAGCCACCACTTTATGCTCCACCGCCGACCTTCTCACCGCACCGAAGGGGCAGACCAATATGCAGGTCCAGCAACCGATGCACCTCTGAGGATCGTTGGTTACCACTCCGGTCTTTTCATCCTTACTCATCGCCCCGGAGATGCACGCGCTCACGCAGGGAGCCTCCTCACAATGGCGGCACTGCAGGGCGAAGGAGACATGACCCGCTTCCTCCACCTCCACCCTCTTTGAGGGCCTTCTCTCCTTCTTAAAAGCTTTAATCAAGTCCTTGGACGAAGAATGCTGCGCGATGCAGTGAATCTCACAGAGACGACATCCGATGCAATATTCCTCACGTGGGTAGATTCTTATCATCTATTTCACCTCATATTGAGTGGCATTATGGATCGCTTCGCGCCAACGTATAATCTAACTGTTATTATAAGTTTCCGCAATGACCATTAATATCCTACTCTTTATCCTTCTGTTTAAAAATATATAAAAACTCAATTCACTACGTTACTTTAAAAAATTAAGACACCAAATCCTCGCTGGCTTCTCCGAATAGAATTCCTCAGGAGTCATATTTTCTGGACTTGAGTAGCGCTGGCTCACCACATAGTGGACACTTTTTCCCTGTTCTTGCTTCCCTCACTCCGTTCCTTAGAGAACTCCATGTCGCGAAACAGCGTAGGATCTGGCGCTCCCTTATATAATTTTATGTAATCTATTATAGATACTGTCACTGGTTCCGATACTGCCTTTCATTCACGCCTAATTACTCTACTTTCCATTTATAATGCGACTATACATCAAGCCTCAGCCGGGACTTGCGTTTGAGGTCTACCGTATTAGCCGTCTACTAGACTTTCCTCTTATGCCTTAAGCCTTGTATGGTAGATATCGGCACTGGTTCCGATACTGCCTTTCATTCACGCCTACTTACTCTTTCTTCCCTTTACAATGCAAGCGTACAATCACCACTCACCCGGGCCTGCCTGGATAGATTCCGGCGCCTTCCTATCCTCTCCAGTCTCCGCCTGTGTGATAGCCTGGTGTGTTATATGCTTGTGATGTTTCCAATTGAACTCTTCATTTGGGCACCTCCTTACTTCGCTCTCTTTACCACAAAGCAAACATAGGGATCGTCCACCATGTTTCTGAACCTAGAAAGAGGCGGTAATCACAAAAGAAAGCGCGGATAGCCTTGAATAGGACGGAGAGGCGGTCGTGAGGTTTTCAAATGCGAGCCAGCACTCCCAGAAAAACTCGCGCTTCTGTCTGTTGCCACTGCGAACAGCGGAGGGATATACTGGACAGGGACATAAGAGCGATTTTCACAATAGGGGCTGAAGACCCCTCTCGGTAACTTTGGCGGGACCCCTGATGGGCGGCCGCAGACCGCACTCAGGGCACTTCCCCTCCTCCAGGAACACCTCCCTCACCCCGAAGCCCCACCGGGCGATCAGTACGGCCCCGCAGGAGGGGCAGTAGGTATGCTCCCCGGAATGGCCCGGCACGTTTCCGCTGTAAACATAGAGCAATCCTTCCTCCAGCCCGATCTCCCGCGCTCGCTCCAGGGTCTCCACCGGGGTGGGAGGCAGGTGGGAGAGGCGCAGGTGAGGGACGAAGCGGGTGACGTGCCAAGGTGTTTCCTTTCCCAAGCTGGAAACCACCCAGCGAGCGATGGAACGGAGGGTCCCTTCCTCATCGTTCCACTGGGGGATAACGTTGGTCACTATCTCCACATGCATATTCCAGCGGTTCCTGGCCCTCTCCGCCGCTTTAAGGATAGCCTCCCAATCCTTTGCACGAGCCAGCTCCCGATAGAAGGAATCGCTGAAGCCTTTGACGTCCACCCGGAAGACGTCCAGAAAAGGACCTATGGTATCGAGCGCCTGGGGGGTGATATAGCCATTGGTGACGAAGCAGGTATAAAGCCCCTTTTCCTTGCAGAGCGTCGCCCCCTCCAGTGCGAATTCCAGCCAGATAGTGGGCTCGTTGTAAGTCCAAGCCACACCTTGGCATTGGGTCTCCAAGGCTAGGTTTACCATCACCTCGGGGGAGAGGAAAGTGCGGCTGCCCACTAAAGACCTGACATGGGCGATGTGCCAGTTCTGGCAGTGTAGGCAACGCAGATTACAGCTCAATGAACCCAGAGAGAGCGCCATGGAACCCGGCTGATAATGAAAGACCGGTTTCTTTTCGATGGTATCCGCGGAGAGGGAACTTACCCTTCCGTAAATCAGAGTGTGGAGCCGACCATCCCGGTTCTTTCTTACTCGACAGAAGCCCTTGCGTCCCGGAGCCACCACGCATCCCCGGGGGCAGAGCAGACAGCGCGCTCTTTTTCCTGGCAGCTCTTCTTGCAAAAGCGCAGGCCGCTCGAAGAACTGAATCTCTCTCTCCATATCTTTATGGTAAACCAACGATTGGCTTTAATTCACCAGACCATGGCGGGGGATTTCGCCCAAATAGGGAAATGCACTTTTCTACCCGCCGGGCGCTAAAGCACGTTCCCCACTACACGGGCATCTTGGGCCCCGGAGATGGGATCTTGCCCCTTTTCAGGCTCATAACCATGTATTCCCAGTGGGTCTCGCCATCCAGCTCGAGGTTGATATCACCCACCTTTACCCACCCCTGATAGCTGGAGAGAAATCGGTAATAGGCGGGTCCCGCCACGATATTGCCCAGCCCTCTGACCAGCCATCCAGGAAGCTTTTCCTCCAGAGTGTTGACCATCTCCAGCTCCCTCAACACAGCGAAGTGTAAGTCCCCGGACACGTCCCGCTCCCCGAAGGAGAAATCCACCCTAGAGGGGTAAACCTGAAATCCTCTGCTGTCTTTCATATATTCGGAGGCGACGCAGTCCGCCCGGGAGGACTCCAGCACGATGCGGTCATCCAGAGCCAGGAAAACAAGGGGTATTCTGATGGATCCGCACCTGCGAGTGGTGGAAATGTCCGCGAAAATCATGGTAAGCCGGTCCGTGGAAAGGCGTCCCCATATCCAATGGCTGACATAGAGCGGAAGAAATCCGCTGCCCCAGTTATGGTCATGGTATCCCAGACCAGTCACCTCCCGCTCCACCCCATCGACGGTGAGCGTCCCGGAGACGCGAGCCCGGGGCTGAGCCACCACCCAGCCGAAAACCTGGTGTTTTTCCGGCCTGCCGAACATCACCTCCCCGGTGCCGCGGGTCCATCCCGGAAGCAAGTTCTCGAAGAGCAGGTCGCAGGCGAGACCATCGTGTTTGAACTTGACTCGGTATTCCGGATAGTACCCTTGGATGGTGTTATCCCCTATTGCCACGTCACAGGTCTCCGCCGACGCCCTCCAAAGAGACTGAGGGAAAGGAACGATGTTGTTGTATTCCCTGCCATCGGGGGTGTAGACGTTGAAAAGCATGGCACACTCTTTCGCCAGCATGTTGGTGAGGTTGGGATACTGAAGCTCCAGTACGCAGCGGTGGCCGTCATCAAAGTGGGCGTCGAAGTACCACCACTCCCAATAAAATCTATTATCATAGAAATGCAGGGCGTCATCCTTTGGTCTTAACCCTTGATTGAGATCATCCACTGACCTGGAACCCAGCATGCCAACCGGGATAATCTGCACCGTGCGATTGCGGGTGTACCAAGCTCGAACCACCGCGGCGAGCAACAAATTTTCTAGAACCAGTGCCAGGCCCTTTTTCGAAATCATCACCAAGCCCCCCTTTTTAACAATCCAGCTTCTTTTTCCGGTCTCCGGCAAGAATTGTCATTTACTCTCTGTAAATCTAGATCGTAAGACAACTTATTTATCCCCTCGAAGCAATTTAATCACGTTACATGCGTTTACCTCACCTAGCTTTCTATGACGCGTTACTTCAAAGATTTCTCCATGCTGATTCGATACCTTCCATACGTTTCGCAGCCTCAGGGCTCGCTTTTATTTCTCGCTCGCCTCACTTTTAGCCCTAAAAGCCACGGTACCATCAAGTGAAAAAGACAACCCAGCGCCGCCCAATCCCTTAACCTTTTTATCTTTTTACCCCAAAAATTTTGTGTAAAATTCCCCTCTTCCAAAGAAACCTGAAGATACCATGATAGAGAGAGGGGGATACGCGTTTCAGGACATATTGGGGTCCGGAGTGTGACCAGGGAACCAGCACGATGCCCTTATCCTTCTCTAAGGCGCGCAAACCCGCCTGCGCCACCACCGAGGGGTCCACGCCCTTGGTGGCATAAAACTTCTCCATCTCCGGCTTGGCGCTCTTTCCATCGCTTCCATAAAGATAGATCCTACCGTCGCGGACGATGTTGGTGTTGATGAATCCCGGGCAGAGCAGACTTACTCTTATGTTGTAGTTATAGAGCTCCATGCGCAGGGTCTCTCCCAACCCCACCACCGCGTATTTGCTGGTCTGGTAGGCGGACATACAAGGAATAGCCACCAGCCCGGCGTCGCTGGCGGTGATGAGGATGGAACCCTGCTGACGCTCGATCATCTTGGGAACAAAATTATACATCATGTAAATGCAACCCCAGAGATTGATTCCTAGCACCCATTCCCAGTCCTCTATGGGGGTCTCCTCGAACCTCCCACCCTGGCCCACTCCTGCATTGGAACAGAGGATATCCACGTGGTCCCACTGGGAGAAGAAATCCCCGGCGAATGCCTGTACTTGTTCCAATTTAGAATGGTCTACGCGGTAACCTGCAGATTCCACCCCTTTGCGCTGGAGTTCCTCCAGCACTGAGTCGATGCGCTCTTGAACGATGTCGGTAATCACCACCTTCGCGCCTCTATCTCCAAGAGCAAGGGCCAATGCCCTGCCGATGCCGGAGCCCGCTCCAGTCACTATAGCGGTCTTTCCCTGAAAGAAGTCCATCCTGATTCCCCCTCTCCAACAATCTTAGAAACGATTTTCGAAAAAGCAATCTTCGCGGAACAACTTGAACCACTGGCATCCCTATTTTGGCGCTAACAAACAATACCTCTTTTTCGATATTTTTCTTTTTTATCTCATTAATTTTAGTCAGAAATCTATCGAACGCCCGCTATCATTATATTAAGCTGAACTCGCGTAATAAATTTCTCTTCTATCGCCAGGGGACGTAATTCGGTCTCTCTCGCTTAACGACAATGATTTTTAACAAAGGATGATTCAAATTATCACCCTCCATAAGAAGTGCTCTTCGACCTATCTCATCCCATGGCTAGCGGATAACTGAAAATATATTTTTACTAAAACCCAATAACATCTCCACCGGAAAAAACTTAAATATTTTTAACACAAAGTAAATTCAAAATGGCATCATATTCGCGATATATTATCTTTTATATCAACCGCGTAAGTGGCGGTTGAACCAATCGGAGACCGCGGGAAGTACATCATCGACGTAATCGATCATGACCAGATGAGGCCGGTTGGTCAGGCAGAGAAACTCTTTTGGGCAGGTCAGTCTCTGGAAGACCCGACGCACATAATCCTCTGGAAAAATATTGTCCCTGTCGGAATGAATAATCATCACCGGGGTCTTGATCTCTTCCACTCGCACGGCCATGGGCTCGCTGGCTAGGGACGCGAGCGCGGAGAGGCTTACTCCTCTGACCACTAGAGGATCCTCCTTCATCCAGGCTCCCACGTCGGATATTAATCGACAGGGCTCCGCTTTCAGATCCAGGTAGGCGGATACCGGTATGATCATGCGGTCTTTCAAATTAGAAGGTAGCGCCCTTGCCAGAGGAATCAGCGAGGAAATCACGCGATAAAAGGCAGGCCAGCGGGTTAACCGGTAATTGTCCGGCTCATCCGGAGCGATTACGTTGTGACATACCACCGCCCGAAGGCGCGGCTCCGCAGCCGCGGTATATAAAGTGGCCATTCCCCCTTGGCTGGAACCAGCCATCCCCACACTTTCTCCATATCTCTCCAGTGCGTACGCTATGACCGCCCGGGAATTATCCACCAATGAACCCATGGTATAGACCCCGCGCTTTCCCTCGCTTAAAC
>JACVIX010000026.1 GCA_015711725.1 Candidatus Geothermincola primus
CTAAGAGCGGCCTGAATCGCCTGGTAATGGTGGTAGCCTCCCATATGAAGGATGGTATCTCCTAATTCCCGATCCATCTCCATGGAAGCCACACAGGGAAAACTGTGCCAGTAGCGTGCCACATATTCGACCACCCTCTCGTCCGCGGGGGCTCCTCTAAGATTGAAAGCCACGAAATAGGTGTTGCCGCAGGGGGCGCTGGTTAACACCTTAGCCTCTCGTATGTAATCTTCCCTTATTTCCAGCTGTAGACGAGGTCGACCGATGCGAAAGAAATCCATGAAAGCGTCGATGGCCGGGTGGTTTCCTTTTTGCAATGCGCAGAAGGGTTTGGGGAAGGCGACCCCCATATCGTATTGCTGACACAATTTTTTCACCTCATTACGCACCCATGAACTGACCCATTGAGGGTGTTCGGAAGGCACTATCAACGCCTTGGAACCCGCTACAGCGGAAATTTCGGGTAATGCGAGCAGTAATTCCTCGTGCAGGTTGATGGCTATGGTGACTTCATGGGGGGCCAGTTCGTTTCCCAAAAAATCGCGGGGCTCATCTATATAGTAGGGGAGAAGACTGGGCGCCTGCACGATATCCACGATATTCGCGGAGAAGTCTATGGCGTAGGTATCCCGGCATTTATCACATAACACCCCGCATCCATTGCAATATTCACTTTCGTTCACCATGTGGCGCAGGAAACGCTGGGCGAAGGTATCCTCGAATGAGACATTGAAGTTTCCTCGATGCGTGGGGACGGGTCCACCACAATAAACAATAGCCAGACGCATGCTCAATCTCCACCTTCAGCTAGCCGCAGCCCTAATTCAAGGTCCACGGGAACGGGACCCAGGATGGCGATCTCATTGCCACGCATGGGCGCAAGGTAGGCATATATCTCCACGCCCCGGCTATGAACCCTGCGCAGCGTCTCCCCAAAAGCGGGGTCCGTTAGATCATTGCTGGTAAAGGCCTGCGCGTCCTCTCGTTTCACCACTACAACTAGGCAAGCTCGCCAGCCCCTAATTGCCGCCCTTTCTAGCTCCTTTAAATGGCGAACTCCGCGACTGGTAGGAGCATCCGGGAATAAGGCCACTTTGTTCCGGACCAAAGTGCATCCTTTCACTTCTACCAGGCAATTTCTTCTACCTTCCAGGAAAAAATCGAGAACGCTCTCGCCATATCGAAAGTTGGCTCGCCAACTGCTGTAACCTCTGAACTCCTTTAACTTTCCTTGTTCCAAGCATTCCGCGAAAATCTCGTTATTGATATGGGAATCCACATTCACCCATCCCGCTTCACTGTCTACAGCCACCATGTCCCAGTGAGTAAGTCGCTTTTTTTTAACTGCCTCTCTAACCAGTGCTTTGTTTCCAGGAAAAAGTAGTTCTTCCAGCCTCCCTGGGTCCGGAAGATAGGCGGAGATCCTCTCTCCATCTAATTCCAGTTCCGCCAGAAAACGGTTAGGTCTTCTTAAGAAAACTGCCTGCTTGGTCTCTCCTAAATTCAGCGCACTCAACCCTTCTACAAGTTATTCATCCTCCGACAATTAATAGACCGGAAAGATGATAAAAGCCCGCGTATCTCCTCCAAAGAGCCAGTTAAAAAAACATCCCTGGCCGTCGAATTGCGGCCAAAATTATCGCGATAATCATATTAAGAAAATTTCACCAGAATACAACGGCGATTATTAAGAATTTAATCCACGCTCCTCTTTCGAGAAAATGACGGGCGTCAGAAGAAGCATAAGGGAGAGGGACATCCTCCTGCATACTCAGCCTCCGCCAAAGTGTACTCCGGCTTCTCCAAAAGGCGCATGAGTGAGTCGGATCCCAGATAGAGCACTTGTTCTTTCTTACTGCCGTAGCGATAAGCGGTGATTCCCTTGCACCCCAGCCGATAGGCCATGCGATAAGCGGAGTCTATATCGTCGATAGATGCTTCGGAGGGGAAGTTGATAGTCTTGGAGACGGCGTTATCGCAATATTTCTGGAATGCCGCTTGCATCTCCACATGCCAACGGGGTTCTATATCAAAGGCGGTGACGAACACTCGACGTACCTCTTCGGGGATGGTTTCCATATACTTCACCGTGCCACTGCGCGCTATCTCCAGCATCAATTCGTTGCTGTAGAAACTTTTCTCCTCAGCCACCTTCCTGAATACGCTATTTATCTCCACCATCCTGGTTCCCTCGATCACGTTACGCACATAGGTGATGGCGAACAAAGGTTCGATGCCACTGGAGCATCCGGCTATGATGCTGATGGTACCGGTGGGCGCTATAGTGGTGACCGTTGCGTTACGCATAGGCCTCCCCTCTTTATCCCAAAGGCTGCCCGGATAGTTGGGGAAATTTCCTCTCTCTAGGGCTAGTTCCTGGCTGGCTTTATGGGCTTCCTCTTGAAGGAAGCGGGCTATCTTCTCCCCAGCCTCCAACCCCTCCTCCGAGTCATAGGGTATGCCCAACGCGGCAAGGGTATCGGCGAATCCCATTACCCCAAGACCGATCTTGCGATTGCCCCGGGTAATCTCCTCGGTCTGCTCCAAGGGCCAACGGTTGACATCGATAACGTCGTCGAGAAAACGCACCGCTACCTTTATTACCTGGCGAAAACGCTCCCAATCGATCTTCCCTTGCTCTACCAAAGCAAGCAGGTTGATGGAACCGAGATTGCAGGACTCATAGGGAAGTAGAGGTTGCTCCCCACAGGGGTTGGTGGCCTCAATCTCTCCCAGCAGGGGCGTGGGGTTAGCTCGGTTAACAGTATCGATGAAGATTAGTCCGGGATCCCCTGTTCTCCAGGCCTGGGTGACGATCAATCGAAAGACATCCTGAGCGTGCAGGCTTCCGGTTATGGCGCCAGTGCGAGGATTACGCAGGGGGTAGACTTGTCCCTTCTCCAAGGCTTCCATGAACCCATCGCTTACCGCCACGGATAGATTGAAATTGGTGAGGCAATCATCCCGGTCCTTAGAGGTGATAAACTCGATGATGTCTGGGTGGTCGCAACGCAGGATACCCATATTGGCGCCCCGCCTACGCCCTCCCTGTTTAATAACGTCGGTGGTTACATCGAAGATGCGCATGAAGGATAGGGGGCCCGATGCTATACCCATAGTGCTCTGAACCACGTCGCCCTTGGGCCTTAAGCGAGAGAAGCTGAAACCGGTACCTCCGCCGGACTTATGCACTAAAGCCATATGTTTGATCGCGTCGAAGATTCCCGGTATGGAATCTTCAACGGGAATGACGAAACAGGCGGAGAGTTGGCCCACCTCCGTGCCCGCGTTCATGAGAGTGGGGGAGTTGGGAAGGAACTCTAGATTCGTCATTACCTCGTAAAATTCCTCCTCCCAAAAAGAGGGGCTCTTCTCCTGCGGGTATTTTTGCTCAGCCTTCGCCACCGCTCGAGCAACTCGACGGAACATTTGTAAGGGAGTCTCCACCACCTGGCCTCTCTCATCCTTCTTTAAGTATCTCTTTTTCAGTACGTTTACCGCGTTGACTGTGAGCTTGAGCTCATCTTTTACCCCTAGCAGATTCTTCACCTGGCGTATCTCCGCGCGTTTCTGGCGATAGAGAATATAGGCTTTAGCCGTATGGGGGAAACCTCTCTGAATGAGTGTTTCCTCCACAAGGTCTTGTACGTCCTCCACCGAGGGCACGGCGTCAACGAACTGATGGTTAAGCTTATCCACCACCTCCTGAGCCAATCGCTTAGCCTCATTGGCGCCCCCTTCCTGCGAGGCGATGAAAGCTTTCTCGATAGCGAAAACTATCTTCTTGGGCTCGAAATCAACTATGGAATCGTCTCTTTTCTTGATCTTCTCCACAGCCATCGTCGTTTTCTCCTCGCTGACTCCTCCCGCCTTCGCTATCTTATCTCTCCCCAGCTTCGCTGAAAGGAAAGGTCCTATTAAAATACTCCTCGCTCGCTTAGCTTAAAAATATAAGAAAGATCCGGTTCTTGAGCGGGAACCCCATATCGATGAACAGATCATACCGCTTATATCTCCTTTTTCCTTAATTATATTCCCGAAAGGGGACAAATTATTTGAAAATCATTAAACATCTATCCCATATGAGCGAGTGGCCGAATCGTTCATAGAAAGATCTTAACCAATAGGTAATATTCCGCACCATCCGAGCAGCATGTGAGCTTTTGCTAAATTTTCCGAAAGCGAAGATAGCCTCGCGTACGATCCTCGGGATGTCTATATTATTTTATCTCGCGTACTATCCTCGGGATGTCTATATTATTTTATACCTCATAATTATCCCGCCTTGCCGCAGATTGATGGAAGCCAAACCGTTAGAGCATAGCGATTAACCTCTATGATGCGAATTGCTTGACCAACGCCATTGCAGTGAGCCAGTGCCTTCAATCAATTGGATCGCGAGGAAAGAACCTCATATCATCGTCATACGAGTAACTTGTAAATATTGAATAACTTAAAAAATATGAGCGCCATAAATAGCTGGTTTAGCGGAAGATTGTCTGGTATCCTTATATTCCAGAAAGAAATCAGGCTATTGCCTTAAATGGAGAGGTGATTGCATGCGTCCTTTGGAGCTGCCGGAGGAAATCGAGGATATGGCGGAAAGCGGCGAAATAAAGGTGAAAACCACGGAACCCATGGAGGTCGCCTTTCTGGTGCATAAGGGACCTTATGGAGAGATGGGCGAAGCTCTAATGCGACTGCTCCGTTGGATCTCCGACAACGGATATGAATTGATGGGTCCCCCCATTAATATCTATCATCGAGACCCTATGATGGTGAAAAATGAGGAGGACCTCATCACCGAAGTGCAGTTTCCCGTGAAAAAGAAGTAGCTGAGAATCCCTTCCTCGCTGCTCTGCCAAACTCGTGGGTTACAGCAGCTCAGTAACCGTTAGATGAGATTAGGACAGGGAACGCCACTATCATAACCAATCAGTTGCCTTCTGAACTAGCGGGAAAAAGGGGCAACCGGAGATTTCCTGAACGTCCTCGCTTCTGACAAGAAATATGATTCTGGGACAAAGGCTATCGCCTTTGGGAAGCAATAATCTTCAGCCTGTAAATAGTTTCATGTCCCCTCCAACTTCTGCATGACGAACAATCAATATGTCTAGAACGCAAGCGCCTACCTCCTGCGGAGGAGCAAGCCTATTCGTCAACATCGAAAGGCTAAGGCGTGCAGACACAAGCCTTAAGAGGTTTTAGATGAGCAAGATATTTTAGAGTAATATTTTTATACTCCGTACGGAGCGGTTTTTTCCATCACCCATCCCGCTCCCTGACTCTCAATCACTCATTGCAGATTCCTCGATTCTAATCAAATGAGGTTTTTTTCTGAAACGACAGCGCCCTTGGCATCCCTATGCGATTAAACCTTTTTATCTCCAAAACGTGACCACCGGACCTTTAATCGAATCCACTTGTAAGTATGTGAGACAAACTGATTTTAGAAACAGACGCTTTTATGCCCACATTGGGCCCGAAGCTAGAGAGTCATGTCGGGAAAACCCAACGAAATGCTCGCCGGAGGGCAAGGGAATGATTCGTTTCAGGAGGCTCTCTCACTTGAATATTCTGTTACAAAACGGTCTCTGTGCTCAAAAAAATAAGTAAACATCCCATGGCCGTTGTAAAATAGTTATCGACAAATTGTGAATTGTTAGTTTCCGGATGATGAGATCTCGCTCCTTGGGAGGGAAACGCTTATGAACCTTGATATCGACTTGGAGCTGTTACGTGAATTTGAACGATACCTCGATCCAAGACATCCAGAAAAAAGCAAGATACCAGCGAAAATCCTGGGATATGGAGAGATAAGCACCGTATTCGAGATCGGGGAGGAAGGACAAAGGGACTTCGCTTATAAGCGTATGCCTATCTTCCGCAGCGAGGAGGAGTTGAGGGATTATGAAAAAGCCTACAACGAATACGTGCGTCTGCTCTCCGAGGAAGTGGGGCTCAACCTCCCTCCCCATGGATATGCCAGCATCATCACGGACCAGGGACGGATGGTATTTTTTCTTGCCCAAAAGAAACTAAACCCCGACTCTATAGGAAATCGCGCTATACACCTGCTTCCCCACGAGGATATTCTGCGCCTCGTGCGCAAGGTACTTCAAGAGTTGAAGAAGGTGTGGGATTTCAACCGAAAAAGCGGTACCATTGACCTGGGTATCGACGGGCAGATATCAAACTGGTCCATTGTGGGATTTGACTCCGGGAGCCGCAGGCTACCTCAGGACCTCGAGCTCATCTACTTTGACACTAACACCCCCCTCTTCCGGGTTAACGGCGTGGAGCAATTGAACGCGGAGCTATTTCTACGCAGCGCCCCTTCTTTTCTGGTATGGCTGCTGCGTATGCTTTTCCTGGAAGACGTGCTCAACCGCTACCACGACTTTCACTTGGTAGCCATCGACCTCATCGGTAACTTTTACAAGGAGCAACTTCCAGAGCTGATTCCGGAACTGATCGATGTGGCCAATGACTTCTTCGCCGACGAAGCGAGAGAGCTTGAAATAAAGCCAATAAGTTTCAAGGAAGTGAAATCCTATTATCGTGAAGACGCCTTGATCTGGTCGACCTATCTCAGCATGCGCAAGCTAGACAGGTTACTGCGAACTAAAATTTTAAAAAGGGATTATCCTTATATATTGCCAGGGAAGATAAAAAGGAGGTAGCGTTTATTCGACCATGATTACAACTGAAAGAGCACTGCCGGTCAAACCAAATTAAAAAGTAAAGGTGTGGGGTTTATCCAGCGATCGAAAATGTTACGGTATTCTGCATTCTCTATTAACTAGGAGAAACACTTCTGAATTTTATTGCGTAAGTTTTACAACATTTGCACGTGGCGTCTTCCGTTCTCTTAAGCGAGGAGGAATACTATGAGTCTAATCGGTAAAGGATCGGTGGAAAAAATCACCGAACTCTTCTCCAGGCATGTATCCAGCGGAAAAGTGGAATTCTTCAAATCTGCGGGTATCGACTTCATTATGGGGAAACGGGAGGGGATTTATATCTACGATCTGGAAGGAAAAAGGAGGCTTATCAACTGCAATTGCAACGGTGGAGTGTTCAACCTGGGGCACCGCCACCCAGAAATCATATCGGCGCTTAAGGAGGCTCTGGAGGAGCTGGACATTGGCACCCATCACACGGTAAGCGAGCATCGAGCTCTTCTGGCGGAAAGGCTGGCCCGCATCTCTCCAGGTAGCATCAACCGGACCATCTTCGGGGTAAGTGGTGGAGAAGCGGTGGATACCGCCATCAAACTGGCTCGAGGACATACCGGAAGGGCAGGCATCGTTGCCGCGAAAGGAGGTTATCATGGACATACCGGCTTCGCCCTCCCCGCAGGAGACAGCAAGTATAGCCAGCCATTTGAACCATTGGTACCTGGATATAGCCATATACCCTTCGGCGACCTAGATGCCTTGGAAAAGGTCGTGGATGAGAATACCGCGGCAGTACTCTTCGAAACCATTCCCGCCACCCTGGGCATCGTCATACCCCCCGAGGATTTTTTCGCGGGCGTGCGCCGCATATGCGACGAGCGAGGAGCGGTCATGATCATCGATGAGGTGCAGACCGGGCTGGGTCGCTGCGGAGCCTTCTGGGGCATCGATACCTACGGGGTGACACCTGACATAATCGTCTCCGCCAAAGGCCTCTCCGGCGGCATCTACCCACTTACCGCATGTCTTTACCGCGATGAGCTAAACCAGTTTATGCATGACAATCCCTTCATCCATATCTCCACCTTTGGTGGCTCGGAGCTTGGCTGTCGTGTCACCATGAAGGTTCTTGATATCCTGGAAAGGCCTGGCTTTCTGGAACACGTACGGGAGATCTCTCAGGTTTTCTCAGAAGGATTTGACAGACTGAAGAAATCTCATCCGGATGTACTGGTGGAAACCAGACAGCGGGGGATGATGATGGGGCTTAAGATGATAAACGAGATGTGTGGCCCTCTCATGACTATCGCCGGAATTGAACATGGCATATTTACCGTATACGCCAATAATGACACCTCGGTAAGCCAGATTCTACCGCCTCTTATAATAGACAAAGAAGAGGCTATGCAAGTGCTGGATTCCCTCGATTCCATGCTTGCTTGGCTAGAAAATAAGATTTCCTGAAGGAAATCAGTGCCAGTAATCCATATTAAAATTGAGCCCCGAGCAAAATCTAAGTCGGAAATTTCTCCAGGATTGAGCGGTATTTGGTATTCCATTGTCCGAAAAAAGTTCAAAAGCCGGGCTGAAAAACCGTAATGAGGGCAATTCCCGACACTCTAACCTAAATTAATGAAACGACACCATGAATCAACTCCACCTGCAGGCGGAACAAGCAAGCCGCCACCGAAAAAAATGAGAAAATGAAGGGGGGGCGAATCGACTTCAACTGCAAGGGCAAACGCTTGGTTATCCATTCCTTTGGAAGAAGCGACCTATTGCGCGACGACCATCGCATTGCCCCAGAATAAGCCTTAACTATAAACAGGGGATTTGGGAAACGATCACAATCCACAAGTGGCGTGGAAGATGGATTAAAGCCCCATCCTCCTACATGGACTCGGGAGCGGAGACGCCTAGAATCTCCAAACAGTTTCTAATCACATGTCTAGTGCACTTCACCAGAAAAAGTCGGGCTCGGGTGAGCTCCAAGTCCTCACTGATAACCCGATGCTTGGTGTAAAAATAATGGAAAAGGCCCGCCAACTCCTCAAGGTAATAGGTAAGGCGGTGAGGAGCCCTATCCAGAGCGCAATCTCTTACCAGTTCCTCGTACTCGAAGAGCTTAAGAGCCAAATCTAACTCTTCCTCCGTCGCCAAAAGCTCCAAGATATGGGGGGGTGGGGCTTGCTCTTCCACGTCGATGCCCCGCTCCACACCGTAACGGAGGATGGAGCAGATACGAGCGTGAGCATACTGAACGTAATAGACCGGATTGTTCTGGCTCTGTTCCTTGGCTAACTCGATATCGAAGTCCAGAGCCGAATCGTGACTACGCGTGAGAAAAAAGTAACGAGCCGCGTCTCTTCCCACCTCATCCAGAAGTTCTTCGAAGGTGACCATCTCCCCCGTCCGTTTAGACATGCGCACCGGTTCGCCCCCTCGTTTAAGGTTTACCATCTGGCCTATGATGCATTCTAAAACCCCCGGTTTGCCAATGGCTTCCATGGCCGCTTCCATTCGCTTCACATAGCCGTGGTGATCCGCTCCCCACAGATCTATGATGTGTTCCATGCCGCGATTGATCTTGTTGCGATGATACGCTATGTCGGAAGCGAAGTAAGTAGGCGCTCCATTGGAGCGCACTAGTACCCGGTCTTTGTCATCGGAGAAAAGGGAGGTCCTCATCCACAGTGCGCCTTCTTTTTCATAGGCTAGTTGGCGCTCTTTCAAAAACTTAAGGGTTGCCTCTAGTTCTCCGCTTTGATGGAGGCTCCTTTCGCTAAACCATACATCGAAGACCACTCCGAATTCTTCGAGAGTCTTTTTCAAATGATCTATTACCTGACGGTAAGCCAATTCCTTGAAAACAGCCCGACGCTTATCCGAAGCTTCCCCTTTCCACCGGTCACCCTCTCGCTCCAAAATCTCTCGGGCAATGGTGCGGATATACTCGCCACGGTAACCCTCTTCAGGGAACTCCACTTCTTCCCCGAGAAGCTCCAGATAACGCGCCTCCACCGATTGGGCGAACATATCCATTTGGCTCCCGTAGTCATTTATGTAGAACTCCCGCTCAACCCTGTACCCCACGGCTTCCAGCAGGCTCGCTAGCGCATCGCCAAGAGCCGCCCAGCGTCCATGCCCAATATGCAGAGGCCCCACAGGATTAGCGGAGACGAACTCCACCTGCCACTTTTCCCCCTTCCCTATTTGCCATCGTCCATAAGACTCTCCTCCCTCCGCCAAGCGTAGCAGTTCTTCCCTTATCCATTTAAGGCCAAGGGTAAAATTGATAAAACCGGGGGCGGCCGCCTCCACCTTCTCCAGTCGTCCCTCTCCATCATCCAGATAATCTATGATGATCCGGGCTATCTCCAGGGGTGGCTTCTTTTGTTGGGAGGAGAGAAGCAGAGCGATATTGGTGGCCCAGTGGCCATGTTCTTTAAGCCGAGGTCTCTCCAGGATGAAGTTGGGCAACTCCTGCTGGGATAGCTTTCCATCCCGCACCGCGGCAGCAAAAGCATCTTCCACCATAATACGGAGGGTCTTAGCGATCATATGCCTTCCTCTTCATCATCTTTCGCGTAAACTTATCAAATATGAAGTGCATAACCTCTGAACTTTTCCCGCTCCTCACCTTTCAAGCGAGTAACGTATTGTAAAGTTTAGAATAG
This sequence comes from Candidatus Geothermincola primus, assembly GCA_015711725.1. Classification (GTDB taxonomy): domain Bacteria; phylum Actinomycetota; class Geothermincolia; order Geothermincolales; family Geothermincolaceae; genus Geothermincola; species Geothermincola primus. The sequence goes on from JACVIX010000026.1 coordinate 10,358, forward strand.
AAGCCAAACCCACCCTCAACGCTCTTGTAAAAGCCGCGCTTAAAGCGAGGGTTTGGCCTCCAGCACCACTTCCGTATCCATTTTCTCCGATCCCCGGTAATAGGTGACCTTCACCCGGGCTCCCACCTGTCGGCGTCTTATCTCCAGCATAACCTCGTCCATGGATTTGGTCTGTTTACCGTCCAAAGCCACGACAATATCTCCCATAGCCATTCCGGCTTTATCGGCAGGACCACCTTTGTAGACCGTGCGAATTAAGGCTCCCTCTTGAACAGGTAAATTGTAACGGAGGGCGATCTCCGGAGAAAGAGTGGTTCCGCTGATGCCCATCCACGGATGAACTACCTTCCCCTTATTTATTAATTCTTCTATAACCGGAGCAGCATTATCGATAGGAATAGCGAATCCGATCCCCACGTTGCCCCCGGTTTCGGAGGCGATAGCCGTGTTTATTCCTATTACCTTCCCCATGCTATTGCAGAGGGGACCGCCGGAATTCCCAGGATTGATAGCCGCATCGGTCTGAATCACATCTAGCAAAGGGGTGGTATTGGGGGCGTTCTCTGGATGGAAATCCGGCAGATTGCGATGGAGAGCGCTGATGATCCCGCTGGTAACCGTCTGCTCAAAACCCTCCGGGCTACCAATGGCCACCGCCAGCTCTCCAACCACCAAATCGGAGGAGGTTCCCAACTCCGCCACTGGAAGATTGCTTGCATCTACCTTTATTACTCCCAGATCCGTCTCCGCATCTAATCCGACAATTCGAGCGTTAAGGACCCTTCCATCGGCAAGCGAGACCTTTATCCCCCGTGAATCCTGTACCACGTGATTATTGGTCACGATATACCCATCCGACCTAATGATGAAACCCGAGCCGATAGCTGTGCCACGCAAGAACTGTACTTCGATATTTACCACAGTGGGAAGGATTTTCTGAGCAACAGAGACCACATCCGCCTGACCAGCGACCACCACTCGTTGCTCAGCGGGAGTCAACACGGATATCCTCTCTTCACCCTTCCCTTTAATAAAGTCCACAGGGTTTCTGCCGAAAAAAAGCGGAATTACCATGAAACAGGCAACGGAAACGACCACCGCGGTTATCACCACTACCAACAATACCTTCCAGAGGCTCATCCCTTTTCCAAAAGCTGAAACCACGGGGGGAGCGCTTTGCGAAAACGGCCAAGAGGGGGGAGATGGAGGGATTGTTTGAGCTGGAGGCGGTGGCGGGAATAGGGCTCCATCTTTCCCACCGTTTTCATGGTTCCCCTGAGAATTCAAGTGATCTTCGTTCATCTTCCTTTCACCCCTAGATTCTCTTCAAACCGATGTGCTTATAATTCCTCATTCCATATATATTCTATATATACCTGATAACCAAACCTTCTCGCCAAGGGATCGCCGTGCTGCCGGGCACGCTAGCTTACTTCCGACTACCTATCACCTCTCCGACCTTTCTCCCAATTAGACCAGCGGATCTGCTTCTTCATGCCTAAAAAAATCTTCGGATGCCAGCAATTACTCCAATGAATCGATTTGCGCATCTCGCTTTAAACTTATTACATTTCGTTAATTCTTTTATTTATAAAGTTACCCCTTCCTGCCAATTCCGGCGCCATGCTCTATCCCAACATCCATCAACTCATTCTACGCTTAGCATAGTGGTCGCCGCTTTAAGCGTTGAAATAATCACAAACTTTGATTTAATGCGGCGCTTTTTTCAACTACTCGTTCCGGAGAAAGAATCCTGTGGTCCATTGAAAAAAGCTATTGTCTTTTAACCATATGCTCTATTCAAATTTTTCGCAGCTCCCCTGGAGATCATTACAGATCGTTAAAATGTTGTCTTATATCTTCTAGAGGGAGTTGACTCTGAGTATCTGGCCCCGAAGCGTTCAAGCTAATTTGAAAGCTACCTCATAATTTCTCCACCTATATAGTACCAGCACACGGGTACCCTTTTCCTCTTTCACCACTATGACTTGTCGCAAAATCAAAAGGTTCCAAATAACGAAACCAAAACAACTTAAAATATCTCTAGTTCAAAGTTAAACGCCTCTTTAACGATTCCCATTCTTCTCTTTTCGCGAAATCTCTCGAAAATACCGCCACAAGATCATATTCTCAATAGCCAAGAAGGCTCTCTTAATTCCGATAGCGATAAAAGCTCGAAGAGAAGGTCGAGCTTCCATCCTTTACGACACTTCGATGGTCACATCAATGATTGGATTTACTTCTAAGAACTAAACACGTTCGCGGGGAAAGAGGAACTCCATTCCCTTCTAGGGAATCCCCATTCCGCAAAGCCATTGTAGCGCGGAATCGATGGCCTCTCCATTCAACCTCAGCTACAAAGCGTTCGCGGGGAATGGGGAAGTCCATTACCATTTAGGGAATCCCCATTCCGCAAAGCCATTGTAGCGCGGAATCGATGGCCTCCCCATTCAACCTCAGCTTGTGTTGGCCTTTCTCGATAATAACTAGCTTTTTAGGCTCGGAGGCTCTTTCGAACAACCGGTACGCGCATTCCACTGGCACGGTCTCGTCACAAGAGCCATGAACCAGCAACAGCGGTACCGGGGAAACACCCGAGATATGACGGATGGGATCATATACCATCATCTCTCCGAAGAACTGGTGGTCATTCAAGGGATAACCCTCATCCTTGATAATTCCAACCGTGCGGCAGTGCTGAACAAACAGGCATGCGTTCTCTCTGGAAACCAGAGTCTCTATAGAATCGAAAGAGGACATGGCGATCAGGGCGCGTGGGCGGTGATCCTTAGCCAGAGTGTCTATTGCGGCGGCCGCGCCGCCACTAAACCCCCATACAATCACCTTGTCCAGGTCAAGTCCGGAGAAGACATCCTCGCCCCGGAAAATCGTATCCAATACCAATCCCAAATCCTCAACCCAACCCTTTAATGAAAAATTTCCGCCGGAGAAACCCGTCCCCCTGAAATTAAAGAAAAGCGCTGCCAGACCTCGCATAGCCAGAAAACTCGCAAACCCCTCGTAACCGGTATCCCCCTCCACCGGAGCCGAACTAGGGATTCCATGACATAAGACTATCAGGGGGGGGCGTTCCCCGCTTGGGGGAAAAACAACCCAGCCATCGATATTCCCTCCGCTACCCTCTAAACGAAATGATTCCCTTCGCATCCTTTTCACCTCTTCAACAGGCAACGATTTATGGAAAATCAACAATTACATGGAAGAAGCATGGATCGAAACAGAAAAAGTATAGCATAAAAAATCCGAGGGGATTCAAGGAACAAGCTATGTGCACTCCAGGTTGATCCGTCCTATACTTTCCGTCTCCCTTCCCGCTAATTCGCGAATCTGTGCCCAGACTTCCAACCGTGTTTTCCCACTAGTGGCACGAAGACGCAGCCGCCTTTCTCCTCCTCAATAAAACGATCTTCCATTCTCACGATTAGCTTAAGCATTTGCATGCCCGAAGGGCCCACCGGGATAACCAACCTCCCGCCGATCTTTAACTGTTCGGTAAGGGGTTGAGGAATGGATGGGGAGCCGGCGGTGACAATAATACCGTCGAAGGGAGCCTCTTCCTTTAAACCTAAGGTCCCATCCCCCACTATTACGTAAACGTTATCAAAACCCATATCTTTCAATCTTTTTGCGGCTTTGGAAGCAAGTCTTTCGTTCTTCTCTATGGTGAAAACCTCCGCCGCCAGCAAACTCAATACTGCGGCTTGATAACCTGAGCCAGTCCCCACTTCCAGGACCTTCTCGTCGCCTTTGAGATGGAGCAGCTCGGTCATGAGGGCAACCATATAAGGTTGGCTGATAGTCTGACCTTCTCCAATGGGAAGGGGAGAATCTTGATAGGCTGATCCGCGAAGGTCTTCCGGGACAAAAAGATGACGGGGCACGGAAAGCATGGCCTCCAGAACTCGCTTATCCGCAACGCCCCTTGCCTCGATCTGATCCTTGACCATTCTCTCTCGTAATACAGAGTAATGATCCATGGAAAGAGGCCCTTTCCTCAGAATTAACTTTATGACGGCAAACCGTTACCACCTTTACCAACCAGGGGAAAAGGCCTCAGGGAAAGGTCTGCCAGCAAGGGCTTAGTCAAGCTCTATCACCCTCGTCGAAATCATACTTCTTGATCCTAACGGTGGTCCCACAATTAGGGCCCGTATTTAATTCGAATTCGTCTACCAGGCTTTTAATCAGAGGGATTCCGAAACCCTTTCCAGCAGCGATACCATCCTCGAAGTTGCCTACGCACTCGGGATCAAAACCAGGTCCCTCGTCCTCCACCTCGATGGAAAGATCACGCTCTCCTGGAAAGTATCTGACTTTGATTCGGTTCAAAACGCCCTCACGGTTGTCACAGTGGATAATGGCGTTGGTGCACATCTCCGATATCACTATCTTTAAATCATCTATTTTATCGTCGCCAAAATCGAGGCTTCGAGCTATGGCGGTGGTAATCAGGCGGGCAAGGCTCACATATTGTGGTGAAGCAGGAATTTCAAGCTCAATTGCTCCTATATTTGGGGGGTTCATGCTCACTCACCAGCCTGTCTCCTTTTGAGCTCGTCAACATGGCCGAAGATAGGGAAGATCTTGTCCAGACCCGTGATGCGAAAGATTCTCAACATCTTCTCCTGACTGCAGATTATCCCTAATTCACCATCATGGGGCTTTACCCTTTTTAACCCCCCCACCAGGACCCCTAAACCTGTACTATCCAAAAAAGCAACCTTCTCCAGGTCGACGACAAGTTTATATTCGCCCCGAGCCACCTGACGGGTTATCTCTTCTCTAAGAAGGGGTGCGGAATATACGTCGACCTCTCCTTCCAGAACGATGACCATATAATCGTTCACTTTGACCGATTCAATCCTCAGATCCACATCCTGTTTTTCCATCCCGCTCATCGCCTGCCAATCAAACTTGCGGTCCCTCTTGATTCTACTTTGATTCGCCTCCCGGCCTTCCCGCTAACTTAGAGAAAAAAGCAAAAGGGGAGCCGCTCAGGTCCTTAAGGCTTACTTAGGTTTCTCCACCTTAGGGCGCTTAACCATGGTACCGCACTTCGAGCATTTCGCCTGATCTTCCCCAGGCTCCAAGCTAACCCTGTTACCACATTTAGGACAGAGTACCCTCAATACTTCGATTCCCACTTCCTTATGGCCGTGCGGCCCTAGTGTCATCTTCTTTCACCTCCCATTATCCAATCGCTTCCTTTTTTCAAGCTTACCTCTATGTGATAAATCTCAATTGTCAATAAGTTTTTGTGTCTCCACCATTATCTAAATCGAATATATGTAGTAATTATTCTTACTCGCTCAACAAAAAATCTCTAAATCTTAATAATAATTTACCCTACGGAAATACATCTAAAACCTATCCCAACTAAATGATTCTCGTCGCAAACGCTCCGCAAGGAAACATGGTTGTTTACGCTCAAGGAGGTGATAGCGACGCCTTGGCCAAATCGTCGAGTCTTCCCCTTATCGATGGATTCACAATATTCTAAGTGTCTCTTCTTTTGGTGGTCTCATTTCCGTGAAATCCGCAACCCACTGGAAAGACGTCACCGAGACATTAAATAACTTTCAAATGAATTACAGCTCAAGTCTCCTTGACTCACCAATCAATAAAACTTTTCATTTTGGCTTCAGCGTTATGATGGGGAGGGAAGATATTCGTTTATCTGAGATTTGTGACCCGAGGTGCTTCTAATTGTGCGTGAGACCCAAGCAATAATGCTGTTGTTAAACTGGGCAGCAAAATGAGAAGGGATTTAGGTTAAACGCTCGCCTTGTAAAACACGGTATTGCGCGCATATAGTAAGCTGCAATTAGTCACAATCTCGGATTATAATTATTACATATGCCCGGTGGTATGTGCTCGGTGGCTTCCAGGTTCCTACCAAAGGGGGAGTGATGTCGGTTCTGAGAATCCTACATACATCAGACCTTCATCTGGGAGCTAAATTCACTTTCCTTGGTCTTAAAGGGAAAGAGCATCGCAGACAATTACTCGCCACTTTCTCCCAGATAATCGACCTAGCCATCACCGCCCAAGTAGACTTATTTATCATCGCCGGTGATCTTTTCGATTCGAATAATCCCTCACGGCAAACGGTGGATGCCGTATTGAGCGGCTTCCGCCATCTAGACAATGCGGGGATCGATATCGTTATCACTCCAGGCACCCATGAGCGCATCGGTAGGGATTGCATATATTTACACGAATTTTGGAACGATTTCTCTCAATTGACTATCTTCGGAGAAGGCGGATGGAACAGTAAGAAGCTGAAAAATATCAAGACGACTGTTTATGGATGGGGTTATGACGGCCGACACCCGGGAGACATTCTTAAGCAACTGAGATTGGATCCCGCAGACGATAGTCATTTTCGCATAGGAATCCTACACGGATCCCTTCTCCGTCGGGGCATGGTGGAAGACGACGAGGTAATATTTAGTCAGGAATCGCTCGAGCAATGCGGTTTGGATTACCTCGCTCTCGGTCACTGGCACTCCTTTCTGGACTGTAGCCAAGGTAAGACTAAAGCCTTCTATCCTGGACCACCCGAACCCATCGCTGTAGGGGACAATGGAGGGAAAGTAATCTTGGTAACCCTCTCTCGTGAGGATTCATCCGAGATAAAACCAGTTCAAGTGGGAAAGCGTCGCTTTATCCGTAAGGTTATAAATATGGAAATGGTGAGCGATAGTGTTCAGCTCAAGAATATGTTGAAAGAATGGGCCGACCTGGACTGTTTCCTCTCGGTGAGCCTGAGGGGACCCACCCTCTTTCCCGATCTGATCGACCTGGACGAACTGGAAGAAGAGCTATCTCCTCTCTTCTTCGGTATAAGAATCAGTAACGAGAGTTTTCCGGCTCCTCAATTTTTGGATAAGTTCCGATCTACAGGGTTAGTGACTAGCGAATTCGTCAGGATAGCGGAAGAACACATTAAAAACAGCTCGGGAGAGGAGAGGTTAATAGCCGAAGAGGCGCTGCGCCTAGGACTCGCTTATCTGGAAGGGAGAATAAAGAATTGATCATAGAAAGACTCTCCATCGCCAATTTCAGGCGATTTAAATTCGCGGAGATGGAATTCGCTCCTGGCCTCAACGTCATTAAGGGACCTAACGAATCAGGTAAATCCACCATAATACAGGCAATACTGGCAGCCCTCTATTGGAGGCCCTCTTCTTCAAGAAGAGATATTCTCTCCTTTACAAGTTGGGATTCCCAACTGGCGTTCCGCTTTGAACTGGAAATCCTCTCGGAGAAAGGAGAAAAGTGGACCTTGATCAAAGATTTTCAGAAAAAATCCGCCTCCCTGAACGGTCCTGCCGGAGTAGTAACTGACCCTCAACATATCGATGACTGGGTTGTCTTACAAACTGGACTCCCCACCGAGCGATCCTACCGATCCACCGCCGGGGTCAAGCAGGATGAAGTAGCCAAGATTAGCGAAGGCAAGGAGGACTTGCGAAAAAACTTACAGGCTGTAGTAACAGGAGGAGCTGAAGGCGTAAGCTCCTTAGACGTGATATCCTCTATGACCAAAGCTAGGGGGGAACTGCTTAAAGGAACCGCTCGAAACTCGAGAACCCCCGGCCCATTGGCATCCGTCACCAGGAGGCTGCAAGAAGCGGAAGGCGAGAGGAAAAGAATCAAAGAAAAATTGGAATCGATTATTCAAGCGGAACGAAAGTACATGGAGATTGAGGATGAGCTGAAAGCGGTGGAAGAGGAAATTTCTGCGCTAGTAAAGATACAGGAAAACTTCATAGCGAACACTAGCCTTAAAGAGGAGATCAAAGAGCTAAAAGAGCGGTACGCGCAACTTGCAGAGATCGCCCAACTTTGGGAGGAGAAAGAAAGGGCTTTGCGGGAGAAAGAGGAACGATTTGGCAGGCTGGAGAAGGTCATCGATAAGAAGGGCGCATGGCTTGATGACATGGGATCAAGGATCTCTGGTTTGAAAGAAGGAGCGCGCCGTCTGGAAGAAGAGTTGACCAGAACCATGGCGAAACCCGTCAAAAGCGAGAAGGTATATACCGTTATCATCGTAGGTGGATTAATATTGCTACTTCTCTTCATGATTCTCGGAGTATTCCTAAAGACTTACTTCGTCTTCGCCGCCATTGGGGTGATACTTTTCATGCTCTTCTTCGCCACCCAGACTTCCATGGGGAAGACCCAGGATAAAGCGGCTTACACTGCATCCCTGTCCAAACAATTGGATGTGATTCGCAAGGACCTCAACTATCTCACCCATCAGATAAAAGAAACAGTCGCCGAAGCAGGTTGCTCCAACCTGGATGATTACAACGAATCCAAGTTATTATACCTAGAACTCGTGGGAAAGCTGAGGGACACCGAGAGTAAAATCGAGGCCTTATCCAGGGGAAGGAGCAGGAAAGAGCTGGAAAAAGAGATGGATAGCCTAGCCATGGAGATAAACTTCAGGGAAGAACGCTATCGCGATTTGGGCGAGACCCTAGATAACCTGGTGGAATTTGAAAAGGCCCGTCAAAGGGAAGAGAAACTCATTGAGAAAAGAGAGGAACTGATACGGGAAAAACTGCGTCTGGAGATAATCCTCAAAGAACAAGAGCCCTACCAAGAATACCTTATTTCCCTAGAAGAAGAGGAGTCCAATCTCCGGGAGCAACTGGTGATTTTGCGGAGGAGAAGCGAAGCCTTCGCACGGGCGACGGATTGGATAAAGCTGGCTCAGGAGAGGGTAATGACAGGCATTAAGGAGCGAGTGGAAGAGATTACTGGCGAGATAGTTTCGGATATAACTGGAGGGAGATATAGCCAGGTGTATATCTCACCGGAGGATTTCGAACCAGAGGTCTTTTCCGAGGAAAAGGGAGGCTTGTCGGAAGTATGGGAACTTAGCAGAGGCACCGTCGACCAAGTTTATCTTTCCATAAGACTGGCTTTGATACAAATTATTTGTGGGGGGAGAAAGCCCCCCCTTATACTGGATGATCCCTTCTTCACTTTCGACGCACAGAGGTTAAGCCGATCGCTACAGCTGCTTAAAAAAATCTCCCGAGAATATCAGGTTCTCCTCTTCACATGCACCGATAATTATGACCAATACGCCGACCACCTTATCCGCCTAGTTCCGTATAACTGAGACGGATCGCCGCTTTTCTTTAACGCACAAAGCCACTTCGCATAAATCTGATTTTTCCTAAAGATGCTCATCCCGGGGAATTGAGACTTAATCAACAAAGGGACGTTTTTGTCAACTGAAAACCCATGACTTGGATGTTAGAATGATAAAGTAACCAGGATTGGATATACCATCCGGTGGAAATGTAAATTTGGGTGGCGAACTACGTGGGTATAAGAGACGTTTATGAAGACTATAGGAGGAAGATAAAATTCGCGGACCTGGATCTTGCCTCCCGATCCATGGGATTGCTATGGCTGGAGAATTATCAGAAACGGGTCTTTCGCGTCTCTTTCCCCAAGGTGTCCTCACGGAGCTTGAAGCGGGATATCGAGGATCTGCTCAATAAAGCTTATTTCGAAGGATACATCCTCTCCCGCGCGGTCATGGGCACAGGAACTGATAACATTATTTACTCCAACCCCGAAAAAGCGGGCGATGTGGAGGGAAATATCTCTCGGCTTATAGCCCTTTATGAACAAGCAAATATTGCGACGACAGAACCAGTGAGGGACCCAGGCGCCGAGTCAGTGGCTCGGTTTATCGTTATGAAGATAGCTTCCAGCCCCCTCCTCACCTGGGTGGAGGAAAGGGAGCTTTTGAGACTGCACATAGAATACGCGCTTAAGGCGGGCTATCTTCTGGCCATATTCGAAAGGAGGTTGCAGCTTGAAAGAGGTTAGGAAACCCAGCACCCTTTTTCTCCCCAAGCCGGTGGCGTTGATATCCGCCTCCATCCCAGGGGAGGACAATCTGATGACCGCCGCTTGGGTCAACGTGGTTTGCATGGATCCACCCATGATAGCGGTGGCGGTACGCCATTCCAGGCACACCCATCATATCATTGAGAAGAGCGGCCAATTCGTGGTGAATATCCCTGGGGAGGACCTTTTGCACGCCACCGATTGCTGCGGAATGATTTCGGGAAAAAAGATGGACAAATTCGCCCATGCGAAATTGAGCCGCGCGAAGGGGGCGAAGACAGACGCGCCTTTAGTGGAAGAATGTCCCTTGAATATAGAATGCGAAGTGAAAAAGACCAACCAGTTGGGCTCCCATACCCTTTTCATCGGCGAGGTGCTAGCCGTGCATGTGGACCAGGAAGTACTGGACGAAAAAGGCAATATCGACATCAAGAAGTTTCGCCCATTCGTGCTCAATCAACGCGAGTACTGGAATATGGGAGAGAAGATAGGGGACTATGGGTTTACCGCCAGTGGCGTGAAGGTGATACCATGAGACAAACCGCCGAAAATGAACAATCGAACCCTTCAACCTTTGCCACCGCTGGTATCGGATTCAAAGACTGCGCCGCCGGGGCATTCACACGGACTAGTCTACCACCCATCTTTGCCTAAACGCCCGTGGAGCCAAATCCTCCTTCTCCTCGCGTGGTCTCCTCTAGTTCATCCACCTCTTCCACTATCACCGACTCCACCCTCTGGACCACCATCTGGGCGACACGATCTCCCCTTTTCACTCGAAAAGGCTGTTTTCCATGATTTATGAGGATGACCTTCACCTCCCCGCGATAGTGGCAATCGATCAACCCAGGCGTATTCACGATGCTGATTCCGCTTCTTGCCGCCAACCCGCTTCTTGGCTGAATAAAAGCCGCGTAACCCTCTTCTAGCGCCATAGCGAACCCTGTGGGAATCAGCGCCCATTCCCCCGGTGGGATGGAGACATCCTCAGCGCTATAGAGATCCAATCCGGCGTCACCAGAATGGGCGTAGGAGGGCAAGGGGAGACCCTTATCCAATCTTTTTATGCGCAGAACGGTTCTTTCCCATCCAGAGTTACCCGTTTTCTCTATGCGTTCTTCCATGGAGACCACAGGCACCAGCTTGAAGACGCCAAGTTTTGCTCTCAAGGAACTTAACTCTTCCAGCCACATCTCCTCGTCGGCGAGCTCTTTTACAAACTCCACACCGCTAAGAGGAACAAAGAAGTCTTTTTCTTCCTCGAAACGATAGACCAGATGGAAAGTCGCTTCTTTTAAGCAACGGTAATCTCTCTCCAAGAAGATCGCCGCTCTGTCTTTCCAAGCGGCCACTTCCTCTTTGCTCACCACAGACCTAATCCCCCATTCGAAAAGGAAAATGTAGGGCGGGGTGGCTCGATAGAACACGGGAAGATAGACAGCTCCAGAATAACCCGCTTCCATTATCGATTGAAATTCGCCATAGATTCGCCTCGCCTCATCCATGACGGCCCGCTGCAACGCTCTCTCCTTCCTCTGATATTCACCGGCGTCTGTAATTTTAACACAGCGAGCGCAAAGGTCGTAGCGAGAAAGATTCGCCCTCTACCAGCTATCTCACGTTTATATTTTCGGAGAGGAAAAATTGTCATCTTATAAAACTAGAATACAAAGAGAGATATCGATACGGTAATTACCCTAGCATCGGAGAGAAGTTGAGAGATTTAGAGGAGAAACTCAGGATTTTGGGAGCAGCGGCACGTTATGACGCCTCCTGTTCATCTGGTGGGTCTCACCGCGCCATCAGTGGCGCAAGAAGGGGGTCCTGTCGTTTACCAGGTATATGTCACAGCTGGTCCGACGATGGCCGCTGCGTTTCCCTTCTTAAAATTCTCCTCACCAATCAATGCGTTTATGACTGCGCCTACTGCGCCAACCGGTCGTCAAGGGAAGTACCCAGAGAATCTTTTACCTCCGACGAGGTGGCGGATTTGACCGTCAACTTTTACCGCCGCAACTACGTGGAGGGGCTGTTTCTCAGTTCCTCAGTAAAAAGAAGTCCTGACCATACCATGGAACAATTATTACTCACAGTAAAAAAGCTTCGGGAAGAGTATGGCTTCAAAGGATATATACACGTGAAAGCCATTCCCGGCTCAGATCATGACTTGATCAGAGAGGCGTGTCGGTATGCCGATCGAATCAGCGTTAACATCGAGCTTCCCACGGAGAAGAGCCTGCGCCTGCTTGCCCCCCAGAAAAGCAAAGAGGATATCCTCGGCCCCATGGGCAGAATCCATAGCGATATCACTGCCAACCGCGAGGAGCGGAGGAAGTTCGTGAATGCCCCTAGTTATGCACCCGCCGGCCAGACCACTCAGCTGATCGTAGGCGCTACTCCCGAAAACGACCTACAGATAATCAGTTTAGCAGAGGATCTCTACAACAAATACCGTTTGAAAAGAATCTACTATTCAGCCTTCATCCCCGTTTCCCCCGACCCCCGCTTGCCTCAGCTCGCAAGCCCCCCACTATTACGGGAACATCGCCTCTATCAGGCAGATTGGTTACTCCGTTACTATGGCTTCAGCTCCAGGGAGTTACTGGACGATTGCCAACCTAACCTAGACGAAGATATGGACCCTAAATCCAGTTGGGCTTTGCGCAATCTGCATTTCTTTCCTGTAGAGATCAATATAGCGGACTACGAGACTCTCTTGAGGGTCCCCGGTATCGGAGTAAAATCGGCTCGCCGAATAGTGCATGCCAGGAAATTTCATTCCCTCGGCTTTGAGGACCTGCAAAAGATCGGGGTGGTGCTGAAAAGGGCCAAGTATTTCATAACCTGCAGGGGAAGGTATTTTCATCGTTCGGAAATGGACGGAGATCTTATCAGGGAAAAAATCAGATGCGAATCCCCGGCTGGGTTCCGTGAAAGATCCACTACAGGGCAGCTATCTCTTTTCGAGCATCTATCCGCTGACGAACCCCACAATAAAGTGCCCAGCAGCATCACCGGGGAGCTGTAAAATTGTCGCCTCGCTTTGTTTACGACGGCACCTTCGAGGGCTTTCTCTCCGTCCTGCATCATTTATTAAATAATGTGGAAGATCCCGAAGAGATCCAAACCAGTGAAAAAAGCGCGCAGCATAGCCTTTGGATGGAATCTATTTATATCCGGAGTGACATCGAGCATTCAAAAAATATGAAAGAGCGTATATGTAACGAGATATCGCCGGAGGCGTTTCGTCACATCTATTATGCTTTCCTCTCCGACAGGGATGGAGTTGAGATGGATATATTACAATATGTAAATTTAGGGTGGGAGCTGGGGGAAAACTTGATTTATCAAATAGCTGACGATCGAGTGCGACGTATCCACAATTTGAGCGCCAAGGTGAGACGAGAAAAGCATCGTCTGCTGGGTTTTATCCGTTTCCGTTTGCTCCCCGATGACCTGCTCTATGCGGAGATCGCCCCCGATTGCGATATCCTTCCCCTAGTGGCTCCCCACTTCGTGAACCGTATGTCCCATCGACGATGGATAGTTCACGATCGAAAGAGAAAAAAGACCGCCTTATTTGTCGATGGGGAATTAAAATTGCTAGATGAGGAGATTATTCGACCACAACATGTCCCCAAAAAAGAGGACCCCTACCAGAGTCTGTGGAAAAGATATTTTCGGGACATCGCCATTTGGGAAAGGCATAATCCGAGACTACAGCGCAGCCGCATGCCTAAAAAGTACTGGAACATGCTGTTGGAAAAAGAACCCGATATCGGTGGATAAGGTACCCCGAGGATGCGGGATAATGGCGCTTATTCCTCTATCCCGCCTTAATCCTAATCTTATTATTAATCAGTGGACCTTTCCATGTAGATTACTGGAACCTACTGTTGGAAAAAGAACCCGATATCGGTGGATAAGGTACCCCGAGAATGCGGGATAATGGCGCTTATTCCTCTATCCCATTTTATTCTCGATATTACCAATATCGACCAATGGACCCTTCAGTAGAGACGCGAAGGCTCGCTTTATATAATTAATTCTCCCTTTCGGCTTTCTCCGCTTTGGCCTTCTCCTGTTCCACCAGAAACCTGCGAAGCACTTTACCCACCATAGTCTTGGGAAGCTCTTTACGAAACTCCACCTCGGTGGGAACCTTATATTTAGCCATCTTATCCCTGCAGAAGTCGATGATCTCCTCAGGAGTGGCGGTCTCCCCTTCCTTTAAAACCACATAGGCTTTTACCGTTTCACCTCTTACCGGGTGAGGAATACCGGCCACCGCCACTTCTTCCACTTTGGGATGGGTATAGATAACTTCTTCCACATCCCTAGGATAGATATTGAATCCTCCAGCGATGATCATATCCTTCTTCCTGTCCACCACGTAGAAAAACCCATCCTCGTCCATATAGCCTATGTCTCCTGTCAGTAGCCATTCTCCTTTAAGAACCATCTCCGTCTCATCGGGCATATTCCAGTATCCTTTCATCACTTGAGGTCCCTTAATGGCGATCTCGCCGATCTCCCCAACGGACAGCTCCTTGTTGTGGTTCTCTATGTCCACGACCTTCATCTCCGTATTGGGGATAGGCATCCCGATGGAGCCCGCTTTGCGCATCCCCTCAAGAGGATTGGCGCTTGCAACTGGGCTAGTCTCGGAAAGACCGTAACCTTCCACCAGTTTTCCTCCCGTGAGATCTTCGAACTGCCTCTGTACCTCCACAGGCAAAGGAGCCGCCCCGCTCAAGCACGCCTTGATGGAGCCTACGTCATATTTTCCGCTCTTGACGTCAGGGTGATTAATAATGGCGACGTACATGGTGGGAACCCCAGGGAAAACCGTGGGTTTATATTTGTCGATGGCTTTCAATACCATTTTCATGTCCCTGGGATTGGGAATGAGCAACAGGGCAGCGCCTAAATTGACGCCATTGTTCATATCCACGGTCATGCCATAGGAATGGTAGAAGGGAAGGGTACAGAGTATAACTTCCTTCCCCTCCTGCGCATTGGTAAACCAAGCGCGACATTGCATGGAGTTGGAAACTAAATTATAGTGGGTCAACATGGCTCCCTTGGAAACACCGGTGGTTCCACCAGTATACTGCAGTGTAGCCAGGTCGTTCAGGGGATCTATCTCCACCTCGGGCTTCTGATTAGAGGCTGTGGACATTATCTCTTTTAACTCATGCATCCCTGGACCCATCTCCACTTCAACATATTCTCCTTTTCTCTTCGCCATCAGAGGCTCCAGAATGTTGAGGGGGAATTTGAGGTAGTCTTTCACATGGGTCACTACGATATTATCCACTCCCACCTTTTCGTTGGCTTCTTTTACCAACGGCCAGAAGCGGTCTAGTATCAGGAATACCCGAGCGCCGGAATCTCTTAGTTGGTACTCTATCTCCCTAGCTGAGTAGATGGGATTAAACATAACCGCCACCGCGCCTAACTTGAGAGTGCCGTAATAAGCTATTACTAACTGAGGGATATTGGGCAATTGAATAGCCACTGGGTCCCCTTTCTTCACGCCCAGATTCTTTAAGGCGTTGGCGAACCGGTTGGTTAGCTCATCCAGCTCTTTATAGGTTATCTTTTTTCCCATGAAGATAATCGCTGTATTGTCGGGGTATTTTTTCGCCGTCCCTTCAAGCATCTCCCCCAGCGAGATCACCGGTATCTCCAAAGACTCGGGAACCCCTTGCGGATAATTCTTCAACCATACCTTCTCCATCTTTCCCTCCTTCTCGCCCCACCTTATACAACAATTCTCATTAAAAATCCCGCGAACAAAGACTTTAATCGGATTCGGATTACGTCCCGCGATATAGAGAGTTGTCCGCCCAGGTCTGAAATATGATTTCCGGAACTTCCCGCCCCAAAAACATTTTTTCTTAATGCAGAAAAATTTTGAACCGATCGAGTCGGAAGACGACGATTTTGCTTTGGCTGTGAAAGGTCGCGCCCTTCTACTTGCTTAAAAGATGCTCCTCCACCTCCAGTCCTAACTGTTTTAGCGCCAGGGTGAAATCATGAGGATTGGTCGCTGCCGCGATGGCGGTCTTGAAATCAATCAGTCCGTAACGATAGAGATCCACCAAAGACTGGTCGAAAGTCTGCATGCCGTAAAAATCTCCCTCGGAGATTATCTCCCTCAGAACAATGGTTGGTTCTTCGTTTATTAGAGCCTCCGCCAGTCTACCGGTCATCACCATCACCTCCGTGGCGGGCACACGACCGCTGCGATCCTTCAAGGGCAGTAATCTCTGCGAGACCACTCCCCTTAGCACGCTTGCCAGGGTTAACCTTATCTGTTTCTGCTGCAGGGGAGGGAAGAAATCAATTATGCGGTTGACCGTCTCCGTAGTGTCGATGGTGTGGAATGAGCTTAATACCAGATGGCCGGTCATGGCCACGTTC
>JACVIX010000027.1 GCA_015711725.1 Candidatus Geothermincola primus
TCTCTTAATGCCGCTTTTCGAACCAGGGAGGTGAAATAAGAATTTAATGAGTTTGTATCCCTTAAGATATTGCTTGAAAAGTCTCTTAATACCGCTTTTCGAACCAGGGAGGTGAAATAAGAATTGGAGGAGAATTCTGAACAGGTGAGATACGCTGTGTACATTACGCCTAAGCGGGGGGTGTTGGATCCCCAGGGTCAGGCGGCCCTGCAGGCTTTAAAGGCTTTGGGGTACGGAGAGGTGGATGACGTGCGCATAGGCAAGTATATCATCCTCTCCCTCAAGGGTGATGGAGCCAAGGAAGAAAGAGTCAGAGAGATGTGCGAGAAATTGCTCGCCAACCCCATCATCGAGGATTATGAGGTGAGCATGGAATAGCCCCGCGGATTATGTCCAGTTTAAAAGGGATAGTTCCGAGTCGTGGGGATTAAAATAGAATATTAAATTAAAATATTAGTATGGAAGTAGATTAAGGGAGCGGGCGATGAAATTTGGAGTGGTGATATTTCCCGGATCCAACTGCGATATGGACAGCTTTTACGTTATTAAAGAGGTGCTTAAGGAGGAGGTTGAATATATCTGGCACCAAGACACCGACCTTGAGGGGTTCGACTGCATCATCCTTCCCGGGGGGTTCTCTTACGGCGATTATTTAAGATGCGGGGCTATCGCCCGCTTCTCCCCGGTGATGTCAGCGGTACGGGATTTTGCTTCCAAGGGAGGGTTGGTTATCGGCATCTGCAACGGCTTTCAGATACTGCTCGAAGCAGGTATGCTGCCGGGAGCCATGCTCAGAAACACCAGCCTGCGGTTCATCTGCAAGTTCGTGAACGTAAGGGTGGAAAATGACCAGACCCCATGGACCAATCACGCTCACAAGGGTATGGTTTTGCGCATCCCCATAGCTCACAACGAAGGTAACTACACCGCGGATGAGGAGACCATTCGGAGGCTAGAGGGCGAGGGCCGCGTAATACTGAGGTACTGTGACGAAAAAGGGGAGGTTACCCCGGAGTCCAATCCCAATGGTGCCATGCAAAACATCGCCGGCATCTGCAACCGCGAATTCAACGTCTTTGGCTTGATGCCCCACCCGGAGAGATCTTCCGAGGATATATTGGGAAGTACCGATGGGAAGGTGATATGGGACTCGGTGGTGGAATACCTTAACCAGAAAGCTTGAAGCTAAGGATTTCTCAAATTGCTGAAAAACACTTCTCGGATATTGGAACATATTTAGATGAAGATTATTTACATAATGTAGTAACTATCACGTGAGTCATATCGATATCTGCATAATGTATTTATTTAATATTGAATCTTCACCAGCGTTTAAAGCCGGGAGGAGCTGAGCCGGAGGAGGAGACATGGCGGAGTTGTATGAGGAGTTGGGCCTCACCTCGGAGGAGTACGACAGCATCTGCGAAATTCTAGGCAGAGAACCGAATAAAGTTGAATTGGGCATGTATTCCCTGATGTGGAGCGAGCACTGTTCTTATAAGAGTTCGAAGCTGGTTCTGAAGATGCTTCCCACCACTATGCCACACGTGATTCTAGGACCGGGGGAGAATGCTGGAATCGTGGACATCGGTGGGGGTTACGCGGTGGCTTTTAAGATGGAGTCCCATAATCATCCTAGCGCGGTGGAACCTTATCAGGGAGCTGCCACTGGCATAGGCGGCATCGTTAGGGACATCTTCACCATGGGGGCCCGGCCCATTCTGTGCGTGGACCCCTTGCGCTTCGGCGATCCTTCTAACCCCCGCACACGTTACTTAGTGAAGGGCGTGGTGGCGGGGATCGCGGGTTACGGAAACTGTTTGGGGATACCCACAGTCGCCGGTGACCTCTATTTCCATCCCTGTTACGAGGAAAATCCACTGGTCAACGTGATGTGCCTGGGAATCATGAGGACCAGCGATATCATCAAAGGCGTGGCAACGGGAGTGGGAAACGCGGTGATACTCATCGGCAACCGCACTGGCAGGGATGGCATCGGGGGGGCCTCGGTTCTCGCGTCACAGGAATTCGACGAACGATCCGCAGAGAAACGGCCTAGCGTGCAGGTGGGGGACCCCTTCACCGAGAAACTGCTCATTGAGGCGTGTCTGGAGCTTTTAAAGGGCGGTCTGCTGGTGGGGTTGCAGGACCTGGGAGCCGCGGGAATCAGCTGCGCCTGTTCGGAGACGGCGTCCCGAGGACACGTGGGCATGGAGGTGCACGTAGACAGAGTACCCCTGCGCGAGGAGATGGAGCCCTTCGAGATTATGATCTCGGAGTCACAGGAGCGCATGCTGGCGGTGGCGGAGCCGGAAAAGGTCGACCAGGTGCTGGAGGTGTGCCATCGCTGGGGGTTGAACGCGGTGGTGATCGGCCAGGTAATCGAGGGAAATCGGTTGGTGGGTTACTGGTATGGAGAGAAGGTCTTCGATGTCCCGGTGGATTCTTTGGCGCACGGTCCCACCTACCGACGGGAAGCGCGGAAGCCCGCTTATCTGGACGAGGTTCAGAGTTTTGACCCCTCCACTATTAAACATCCGTCCGACTGCAACCAACTGCTGCTCCAGATGATCTCCAGCCCCAACCTTTGCAGCCGGAGGTATATCTACGAGCAGTACGATCATATGATCCAGCTGAACACGGTGATCTATCCGGGATCGGACGCCGCGGTGATCCGTATCAAAGGTACCAGCAAGGGATTGGCGGTAACCTGTGATGGCAACGGGAGATATGTTTATTTGGATCCCTATCTGGGAACCCAAATCGCGGTAGCTGAGGCGGCGCGCAACATCATCGCCTCCGGAGGGGTACCCCTGGCAATCACCGACTGCCTCAATTTCGGTAATCCGGAAAAGCCCGAGATATTCTGGCAATTTACCGAATCAGTGAGAGGGTTGGCCGATGCCGCGCGGGCTCTGGAGATGCCCGTGGTAAGTGGAAACGTGAGCTTCTACAACGAGACTTATGGGGAGGCTATTCACCCCACTCCGGTGGTGGGAATGGTGGGCCTCATCGGAACCATCAGCAATCGGCGCAGCATCGCCTTTCCACAGGATGACCTTCTAGTGGTGCTTCTGGGGCAGACTTTCAGTGAGCTGGGGGGAAGTGAATACCTCTTCTATATTCACGGTATAACCGCGGGCAACCCTCCCAGTATAGATATGGATGTGGCCAAAAGGATCCATGCCACTTGTATCGAGGGGATTCGCCGAGGTCTGATTCTCTCCGCTCATGATTGTTCCGAGGGTGGGTTGGGAGTGGCTTTGCTGGAGTGTTGCATGGCGGGGATGATAGGAGCCGAAATTGAGGTGGAGACGGATCTGGAACCGCAAGAATGGCTCTTCAGTGAGTCTCAGTCCCGATTTGTGGTGACCGTTCAAAAGAGTAAGCTGGAATTGATCGATGAGCTGGCTAAAAGAAGGAGAATTCCCTATTCTGTATTGGGAAAGACCGGAGGGAATCGCCTGAGGATAAACGACTGGGTGGACCTGGATGTGGGGGAGGCTTTCCAGGTATGGGACCAGGCTCTGGAGAAGATCCTCTCCTAAACGAGATCCTGGTTTGAAACTACCCCCTCTGGCGAAGGGAGATTCTACACTGGAGAGAAGTAGCGGAGCGGGAATTTAGGATGATAGGAGAGAAAAAAGAAGCCTGTGGGGTTTTTGGGGTGTACACCCATGAGGGTGAGGTCTCAAAGATGACCTATTACGCCCTCTACGCCTTGCAACACCGAGGCCAGGAGAGCGCGGGTATCGCAGTTTCCGATGGCAGTGAAATTTTTCTGATGAAGGATATGGGTCTGGTTTCCCAGGTCTTTTCCGAAAGGGATTTACAGAGCTTGCGGGGTCATATGGCGGTGGGCCATGTTCGTTATTCCACCACCGGTTCCTCTTTCTGGGAGAATTCCCAGCCCATTCAGATCCCTCGAAGGAAGGGTTCGGTAGTGGTAGCTCACAATGGCAACTTGATCAACACCGAGACTCTCCGCGAGGAGCTAGAGAGTAAAGGGAGAATCTTTCATTCCACCGGGGACACCGAGGTGATCGCGGTTCTTTTGGCGGAGTCCCCTCATGAAGATATCGAGGAGGCGACAAAGGAGGTAATGCCCAGGCTAGTAGGGGCTTATTCCCTGGCGATCATGACCGAGGAGAAACTTATAGGTGTGAGGGACCCTTACGGGATACGGCCCCTCTGCGTGGGAAGCTACCGGGATGGTTTCGCTATCTCCAGCGAGAGCAGCGCGCTGGACGTGATAGGGGCAAGCTATATAAGAGAGATTCATCCCGGGGAGATGGCTATCATCGATGAGGAGGGGCTGAGATTTAGACAAATCATGGAGGTGCGCAAACCTTCCCTCTGCATCTTCGAATTTATCTATTTCGCTCGCCCGGATTCGCTGCTTTATGGGACCAATCTTTATCACTCACGCAAGCTTATGGGCATGGCACTGGCGGAGGAAGCCCCGGTGAATGCGGATATCGTCATGCCCATTCCGGATACCGGGGTACCAGCGGCAATAGGGTATTCCCAGGCTTCGGGAATCCCATTTGGGGAGGGACTGATCAAGAACCGCTATATCGGCAGGACCTTCATCCAGCCCACCCAGGAGATCAGGAGATTAGGGGTTCGCCTGAAGCTCAATCCGCTCACCGGGGATATCCGGGGCAAACGTTTGGTGGTGGTGGACGATTCTATAGTGAGAGGTAATACCACCCGGGAGATCGTGCAGATGCTCAGGGACTCGGGAGCCAAGGAGATACATATGCGCATAAGCTCGCCACCGGATAAATTTCCCTGCTTTTACGGGATAGATACCGCCATCCAGGCCGAGTTGATCGCCTCCACCAAAAGCGTGGAAGAGATCAGGGATTTTCTAAAGGTAGACAGCCTTCATTATTTGAGCTTCGAGAACTTGGTAAGGTCCACTGGCAGAGAGAGGGGGGAATTCTGCCTGGCTTGCTTCGACGGAGATTATCCCATTCCCGTTCCGGAGGATTTGAAGCTCTCTAAATACCGGTTGGAGAAGAAGAAAGACGAGGTGAAGGCGGAGTGAGCGATGAGGGGAATAATCGGGAACTTCCCCCAGGGGAAGGAGAGGAGTGCAAAGGCTTAACTTATGCGGACGCGGGAGTGGATATAGAGGCGGGCAAGAAAGCCGTGGAGCTAATAAAAGAGCAGGCGCGGTCCACCTTCAGCGAGGCGGTACTCTCGGAACTGGGCGGTTTCTGGGCGCTATTCGACGCTAGTTTCAGGGAATACCGGAATCCTGTGCTGGTCTCTTCTGTGGATGGCGTGGGAACCAAGGTTAAGCTGGCGCAGATGATGGGGAAACATGACACCATAGGGATAGACTTGGTTGCTATGTGCGTGGACGACATCGTTTGCTGTGGGGCTAAGCCCCTTTTTATGCTGGATTACCTGTGCATGGGCAAAGTGGTTCCGGAGCTGGTGGCCGAGATCGTGGGTGGGATTGCCAGAGGCTGCAGGAAAGCCGGGTGCGCCCTGATTGGTGGCGAGACCGCCGAACACCCTGGAGTGATGAAAGAAGAGGATTACGATCTATCCGGCTTCGCCGTGGGGGTGGTGGATAAGGATGAAATAATCGACGGATCCTCTATATCTCCGGGGGACGCCATCGTAGGCCTGGGATCCAACGGTCTCCACGCCAACGGTTACTCCTTAGCGCGCAAGGTCTTTTTCGAACTCAACGACTTTAATCTGGATGATCGATTGAGAGGCCTCTCTAAACCTCTGGGAGAGGAATTGCTTACCCCCACCGAGATATACGCCCCGGGAATTTTAAAAACTTTACAAAATGTAAAAATTAAGGGAATCGCCCACATCACCGGAGGGGGCATTATCGACAATCTTCCCCGCATCCTGCCCAATAACGTTGACGCGATTATCGACATCGGCACCTGGCCCAATCGCAGCATCTTTCAGGTGATCCAAAGCATGGGGGATATCGATCAGGTGGAGATGTATAAGACATTCAACATGGGTATAGGCATGGTGGTGGTGGTGGACGTGCAGGATCTACGTAGGACCATGGAAATCCTATCCAACTCTCTTTACCGCCCCTATCATATAGGGAAGGTGGAGTCGGGAACCGGCGGTATAGTGCTTACCTGTTAAAGGATATGTGATGGCGGGGATTGATAAACTGCGGCTGGGCATTCTGGTATCCGGGAGCGGGACCAATATGGAGGCCATCGCGGTGGAATGCGAGGAAGGCAGGCTTCCCGCCGAGGTGGCGGTAGTGATCAGCAATCGCTCGGATGCTTACGCCCTCAAGCGGGCAGAAAGACACGGTATTAAAAGCGTGTTCGTCGATCCCTCGTCATATCCCAGCAGGGAAGCTTATGACCGAGCGGTGGTGAAGATTCTTAAGGAGCATCAAGTTGACCTGGTGATTCTTGCGGGATATATGCTATTGGTAGGTAGGGCGGTCTTGGATTCCTTCCCCATGAGGATCATGAATATCCATCCCGCGTTGCTTCCCTCCTTTCCCGGAACCTCGGGAATAGACGACGCCTTGGAGTATGGGGTAAAAGTTACTGGGGTGACCGTTCATTTTGTGGACGAGGGGCTGGATACCGGACCTATCATCCTTCAGGAAGCGGTGGCTATAAAGGAAGACGATGACCGGGAAAGCCTAGCGGAGCGCATTCACAGGGTGGAGCACAAGCTCTATCCCCGAGCTATAAAGTATTTCGCTCAAGGGAGGCTCTCCCTGGATGGGAGGAGGGTAAGGATAAGGGAGGACTGCTTCATCTGGGCGCCCACGACGTCAAGGGGGGGGCGGGGGGTATAGCGGATACCCTTCCGGTTACGGTGGGGATTTGGGAACGTACGAGGGAGAGTAGTATTTTATTATTTTAAACTTAGGCCGTAGAGTCCCTTGTGAGGACATAACATAGCGGCATTTTTATTATATACATCGCGAGAGTATATCGCGAGAATGGAAGATTTAGCTCATCCTGAATGAGCTTCAAAAGGAACCCTAATACTATATAAAGTGACAGTGGGCAAATATTATCAAAAGAGAGGGGTAGGAGTTAATGGAGGTAAGAAGGGCTCTTATATCTGTGTCCGATAAAGAAGGGATAGTTCAACTTGCTCGCGGGCTGGTGGAGCTAGGGGTGACCATCATCTCCACTGGGGGGACCGAGAGTAAGTTGAGAGAAGAGGGCGTTCCCGTGCTGCCCATCTCCGAGGTGACGGGATTCTCCGAGATACTGGATGGAAGAGTGAAGACTCTCCATCCCAAAATCCACGGGGCTATCCTGGCGGACCGTTCCAAAGAAGAACACCTGCGCCAGCTGGGCGAATTGGGGATTGAGCCCATCGATTTGGTGGTGGTTAACCTCTATCCCTTCGCCCAGACCATATCTCAACCGGGCATCTCCTTGAACCAAGCTATAGAGCAGATCGATATCGGGGGGGTGGCGCTAATACGCGCGGCGGCTAAGAACTTCCAGGGCGTGGTGGTGGTGACCAATCCATCCCGCTATCCCGATATCTTGAGGGAGATGAAAGAGAACCAGGGCAAGGTAAGCTTGGAGACTCGCAGATTCCTGGCGGCGGAGGCTTTCCGCCACACTTCCGCCTATGACAGCGCCATCTACTCTTACCTCTCCCAGCAATTCGAGGAGGAGGAGTTTCCTGAACATCTCGTCATAACGTTGGAAAAGATGGACGAGTTGAGATATGGGGAGAATCCCCATCAGAGGGCCGCTTACTATCGCGAGGTGGGCGCGCCCCGAGAATCCTTGATCAATGCAGAGAAGTTGCAGGGCAAGACCCTTTCCTTCAATAACCTACTTGACCTTCATTCGGCCTGGGCTTTGGTCAAGGAGTTCCAGGAACCTGCGGCGGTAATCGTGAAACACAACAGCCCCTGCGGAGCCGCGTTGGGGGACACGTTAGCCGAATCCTATCGCGCGGCGTACCAATGCGATCCCCTCTCAGCCTTTGGGGGGGTGGTGGCGTTGAACCGGGAATTGGACGAGGAGACCGCCGAGGAGATCAGCACCATATTTATCGAGGCAGTCATAGCGCCAGGTTTCACTGAGGAAGCGTTGAGGATTCTCTCCAGAAAAACGGAGATGCGCCTGCTCAAGCTGGACATCTCCAAAGAGCCTTACACCATGACCAGGGATCTGAAGCGAGTGGATGGTGGGTTGCTGGTCCAAGAACCAGATCTCTGGATCGAGGATACCAAGTCCTATCGGGTGGTCACCTCTAAGCGTCCATCCGAGAGGGAATGGGAAGACCTTTTATTCGCTTGGAAAGTGGCGAAGCATGTGCGCTCTAACGCTATCGTGTTAGCCAAGGAGAGGTCCACCATGGGGATTGGGGCGGGACAGATGAGCAGGGTGGACGCAACTTGGGCGGCGGTGCATAAAGCCGAGAAAAGATCCGTTGGTTGCGTGCTCGCCTCCGATGCTTTCTTCCCCTTCCCTGATGCTGTGGAGCTTGCCGCCTCGGCGGGAATCACCTCCATCATTCAGCCGGGAGGGAGCGTGAAGGATGAAGAGGTGGTGGCCACCGCCGAAAAGCTGGGGCTTTCCATGGTTTTCACCGGCTTCCGACACTTCCGACATTGATGCGGGAGAGGCGGTTTCGCTATCTCGACAACGGAAGCATCCATATATAAAAAGGAAAGATCTCGCCGTTTGATTTTGACTATAAAGCCATCAATTATGGGTTATAATGTGGAGGAGTGGAAAGATTACAGATGATAATTAACAATGAGTAAATAAAAAGGGCGTCGAGCGTGCATAAGAGCATTAACGATGAGAAAATGAAGAAATTGTTGGAGAAAACAAGAATATTAACAATGAGGCAATTGAGAAGCGGCGATAAAGAAAGAATAAATTAACAATGAGTAAATATTTTATTATTTCTAGATGTCTCCTTATTCTGGCGCTACTGGTGCTGCTGGTGGCTATTATCTGGGGCATGTCTCATCGCACCAAACCCACCACCGCCCCTGAACTCAGCCATGTGGAGCAATATATGACCAATAAGTCCACTTCTAACTGGAGAATTTTCTTTATCACCTGTGTCCTCCTGGGCATAATCATCGTCTCCTTCTCCATCTACCTGGAATATTGGAGGGTGAGGAAAGTTTCAAGGGAAGATGAAAGGGTTACGGATCCCATGGAGTTTCCCGCCCAGGGGGAGTGTAAAGGGGAGGGGATGGAGCAATCCTTACCCAAGACCTAGGTGGAATGAGAATGTGCAAACTGTGATACTCATCGCTAAAAGTAACACCTCGCGCGGTTTATTTATATTTAGTTTAATTTCATAGCGAACAAGTATCGGTCAAGCATAGCGAGCTTCAAAAATGATGAAACCTTGTTTTGGTGCTCTCGGGTTGCGTGGTCGTTTGAATTAAGCCTGGAGTAGAATCCGCGATGATTCAGGCTACCGAAAAGGAGTGGGGAATGATGGAGAGGGAAGGCGTTCGTAAGATTGTTATTCTTCTTTTGGCCCTATGTCTGGCATTGCCGCTTTTTTGGGCGGGTTGCGGTAAGAGCGAATGGAGCAGCGAGGCAGGGAAAACAGAGAATCACTCTCAAGAAGAAACGCGAACCAGCGAGTCCCCTGGAGGAAGTGGAAATGCCCTCGCCACGAGATCAAAGATAGTGCACATGTGCGGACGCTCAGTGCTGGCGGGTTGGTTCGAGCACTGGGGCTGGGACTGGGATCCCGACCACCCGGTTTATCTTTCAGGTTTTCGCCTCTATTACCACGAACTGCAGACGCCTCCCTATATCGTGGATAGTGCGTTACCGGTTATTAAGCGAGTTTCCGACGGAGTAGGGGGAATAATATTCTTTAAGCTCTGTTTCGATGATTTCGAGGGAGGGGACGAATACAGCGCTCGGGAAAATCTGAGGAGAAATCAGGCCTATATCCAGTCGGTAGTGAGGGCAGTGGTAGATGAGCGGGGTTTGCCCCTCATCCTGGGCAATGCCCTGCCTAAAGTGCAAGGCTATACAGATCAATGGCTGGTTTGGAACCAGCGTGAATACAACCGCTTTTTGACGGAGATGGAAAGGAACCATAAGGGGAAAGTAAGGGTGCTGGATATCTACGGCGCACTGGCGACTCCAGGAGGATGGCTGCGGGCGGAATACGCCACCAATGCGGAGGATTCACATGCCAACGGCGCAGCTTATACCCAGCTGGACCGTCTCCTTGAAGGCATTCTAAGCGACATAGTCTCGATTTAACGTTGAGTCTGTCTATTGGCTAAATTTTGCCTGCGCTCGAGACGAAAGCCGCAGTAACTGGCAAAAATTCGCCTTCATGTGTAAGCAAAGACATTCATCAGCGCGGGGAAGACGTCCTTACCTGTATGGGATTCGGAGCTAGATCGTTTCACACCAGAGCTTCGATCTGCTTCATTAATTCCTCTGCTTTATGAATGATCGCCTTGGTTTGGGTCTGCATATCCTTGAAGGCGTTTTGGTAAATTGAAAGAATATCGTTGTACCGGCTTTCCATGGATCGGGCCTGCGATTCTGCTCTTTGCGCTCTGGCAAGGTCCATGGTCTGCAAGGCAGCGATGAGTTCCCCGTATAACTTTTCCATCTCTTCCCACAAAGTTGTTAAATCCTCATGAGTCTTTTTCAGTTCCTCAGGAGGGGTGATAGCTTTGAGCTTGCCCACCATAATGCCTATCGTTGCTTTATGCTTGGTCAGCACATCAATGAGTTGTTGGACGTTTCCGGAGGCTTGGTCAATCTCTTCCTGAGCTTTGACGAAATCCTCCGATGCCAGGACCTGGGTGAGATTTTCAAAATAAGTTATGGTGCTCTTGAATCCTTTGAATTTTTCCCCGCTCTCCTTGTGGTAGGATACCAAGTCCTGATTGAGCGATTTCGCTTCTTTGGGGGGTTTTAAGGTTTCCAGTTGGCTGACTCCCTCTTCCAGCTTGCCAGTGGCATCGTCACATTTTTTAGAGAGCTCCACCAGCAGTTTGTTTAGATCCGAGGCTTTTGACATGGTGGAATTCATCTTATTAAGATTGGACAATTCTTTATCGAAATCGTTGAGGGAATCGATGGTAGCATCCTGAACATCTCCTGCCTTCTGCTTATACTCTTTCTTGCTAAGGGTCTTTTCTCCCGCGAAAACCACAAGGGTCAGCACTAGTATCAACGCCACCAACGCCACCGCCGCGGCGATAATACCCCCGAGAAGCGGGGGGCTTAATTTTTTCCGTTTTGTCGGAGCGAGGGATGGCTGGGGGGCGAAGGGAGGCGTGATCGCTGGCGGGGTGGCAGGCGCCTCCGAGGGATGGGCGAGACCCTTAGCAGAAGAAGGCGCTTTGATTTCTTTTCCACAGGAAGGGCAGAACGTGCTTCCTTCCGGTATTTCCTTCCCACATTTAGTGCAGAACATAGAAAAACTCCTTTCATCCAGCCTTTAACTCAGGGCTGATTCTCTCAATACGAAGAAAATCAGCGATTTCCTACTTCTCACTTGTTCATAATCCACGGATTTTCATTTTATCAAGGATCGATGCCGATTGCTTTCAATACTTCTATCGTCCACCTGCGAGTAAAAGTAAATATCCGCGCCAATATTTAACTTCCAGTTTTGCGAGTTAGACCATAGAGCGAGGCAAAGTGTTAATTGATTAGCATGTTTTTTCACGACTTGAGCTATAAGCGTCGCTCGTAATGAGCCCGTTCGGTCCTTTTGTAGATCGGTATTTCGACAATCGTTTGCCGCTAGAGTTCCCAAAAGTCGCTCGTAATGAGCCCGTTCGGTCTTTTTGCCAAAATATATTATGTCAATATAAAAATGGGATAAACATGGAATTTCCCATGGAGTCTGAAAGAGCCGCTCTTAAAAATTTTCTATATCTGTAACGGCATAAGGATGATTAAATTCGGGGAAGATATAACAGTTTTCTTAGGGCGCATTAAGTGTTTCCCTTCTAAACGTTCGAATAAAAGCGGCGAAGGCACTCTTTGTCGGCGGAGGAATCGAGCATCTATCGAGAGTATTCAGTGTATTCAACGGCACCGCGTATGGTCATTTCAAATCCGGAGGAAGCGAGCATCTATCGGGGTATGCAGTGTAGAGCGGACAACCTTTTAAAAGCATTTTTTATATAAATTCAATTAATATAGGGATTTTTTTACTTTCGCCAATGAACGAGAGAGGCTGGGTGAGCATGAAACCATAGATTCTTATGATAAGATAAAGATAAACAATCAAGACGGGGGAATGACAAGGAAGAAAATGTCCGGTTGCCATTCTCCTCAAATCCAAACTTTGGGGCTCCCAGGATAATATGGGATGACC
Source organism: Candidatus Geothermincola primus (assembly GCA_015711725.1). Classification (GTDB taxonomy): domain Bacteria; phylum Actinomycetota; class Geothermincolia; order Geothermincolales; family Geothermincolaceae; genus Geothermincola; species Geothermincola primus. The sequence goes on from JACVIX010000027.1 coordinate 12,331, forward strand.
TTAAGGAAAGGGCGAGATGATTCCTAAAAGACTTATTTACGTGTGGCTAAATGACAAAGACGCTTCCACCCCTTTGATGGAAAAGTGCCTGAATTCGTGGCGAAGGGTGATGCCCGATTATGACGTAATGAGGATCGACCTGGGTAATGTGAACTTGGATTCCAGGTATCTCAGGGAAGCCCTAAAGGTAGGCAACTGGGTCATCGCAAGCGTTTATCTCAGGTTCAAGTACCTCTACGATTATGGAGGAATATATCTTGATACCGACGTGGAGGTCTTAAAGAGATTCGATCCCCTTCTGGGCAACGCATGTTTTTTTGGATCGGAGGATTTCAGGAGGGTGGCCATCGGGGTGATAGGCTCAGAGCCTGGGCACTGGTTTATGTGGGATTATCTGGAGGCGTTGGAGAGTTGCTTTAAAGGAGATCGGGATCAGAAATTCGCGGACTTAGGGGGAGTAGGGTTGGCTACTCAGCTATTGGTTAAACACGGTTGGAGACATCGCGACGAGAATATCCGGGTGAGAGATATACAGATCTACGAGAGCAAATATTTCTACCCCTTTCACTACACCCAGGAGTTCAGCCCTGTATGCATAACTCGCAAGACTTACGCTATCCACTGGTGGGCGGGCAAGAAAGGTTGGGCCAAGCCGACGAGCTAAGCAGCGAATACAGATAACCTCATGGGTGCATAATCTCGTTCTCTCTCCATATCCTCTGGTTGAGAAACTTCTGACAAAATAATAATTTGTAACATTTCGCTATACACGATTTTCCCGGTAAGTATTTTATGAAAAATGACATGATGTGAATTATAATTTAGGCGAGAGGTTTAAGGGTCAGGGTGAAAGGTGTTCGTTCGCTTTTCTCTTCTTCGGAATAATTCGGCTATGGTCCGGCTTTGATGCCTTTCCTTTCTTTTTGTTTTTATTTTGGATTGCAAAGATTCGGGTTTATTCGAACCAGATAAAGGGACAGACATGACGAGAACGTCTTATTAGCGAGGAGGTGAGCAAGTGAAGGGATTTATCGAGTTCGTGAGGAAACCGGGCGTGGTGGGCCTTGCCATAGGATTCATTATCGGTGTGGCGGTGGGTGCCTTGGTGAATTCCATAGTCAACGACCTAGTCAATCCGTTGATAGGCCTCATCGTGCGCTCCGAGAACCTAAACGAGCTTGCTTGGCACGTGGGAAAGGCCACTTTCACCTATGGCCATTTTATCTCCGTGCTCATCGATTTCTTCATCATACTGCTAGTGGTCTACTTTATCTTCAAGGTGCTGCGCCTGGAGCGCCTGGATCTGGAAGAAGAAGAGGAGAAGGGGAAGAAGTAATCAGCGAAGCTCTTCGCTATATGGCTCTCAACAAGATACAAGCGGATGAAGGAGATGCGGGTCTTACTGGCTTTAGATGTCGTCCATATTTAACTCAGCGGTTCTTTTTGCTCGGTGCGCCCCTCGAACCTCCCTGATTATTTAAAAATATTTGACCGTCTTTGAGATCTTATCAAAGACTACCTTTTAACCGAAAAACTCTGGAAGCGAAGGCTGGTCCGTCTCCGACATCGGAGGAAAGGTCCGTAAACCAAGGGGCGCAAGTGGCTATTGAGGAAAATCCTCGGGGGAGTATAATTGATTTTGGGCCGCTAGCTCAGTTGGCAGAGCACTGGACTTTTAATCCAGGTGTGCCGGGTTCGAGCCCCGGGCGGCTCACCAAAAACAGCGGGCCTGGAAGTCAATTCCTGGGCCCGCAACCGTTTTTATACTCTTTCCCTCGTTTCCCTAATTTTCCATCGGTTTTATCCTTTATCTTTCGTCCATCCCAGTCAATCCAAAAATTGTTGCGATTGAAGTCGTATGAATAGAAGATAAAGTAGTTCGATTGGGGAGGGCAGGACCTGCTGTTATTGCCAGGAAGCGGCCTATCGCGCTGGTCGGCGGAGGGAACCCGTTGTTATAATCTTTTACATGAGAAAGATATTTGAGGCGGAGAGCGTGGCGATAATCGGGGTATCCGAGCGCCCAGGGAATTTGGGTGGGGCCATCCTGAAGAACCTCATCGATTGGAGTTACCAGGGAAGGATCTATTGCGTTAACCCAAGAGGCGGAGAGGCGATGGGCTTCCCCCTTTATACCTCGGTGAAGGAGCTTCCCCAGGCGGTGGACTTGGCGGTGGCTATTATTCCCGCTCCCGCGATCCCAAAAGTGATGCGAGAGTGTGGCGAGAGGGGCATAACCAGGATGGCCATACCCGCGGGAGGGTTTGAGGAACTGGGGGGTGAGGGAGAGAGGCTCAATCGGGAGATCAAAGAGATAGCCGCCCGCTGCGGCATCCGCTTCGTGGGGCCCAACTGTTTCACGGTAATAAACGCCCATACCGGTCTTTGCCTCCCCTTCGTTCCGGTGCCCAACCAGCTGCCACGGGGAGGGGTGAGTATCATCACCCAGAGCGGGGGCATAGGTTTGGATTTCCTCATCCGCCTTTATAGCGAGAATATCGGGTTTTCCAAGTTCGTGAGCGTGGGCAACAAAGCCGATTTGGATGAGGTGGACTACTTGGAGTACCTGGGCTCTGATCCTCAAACCGAGGTCATCTGCATGTACCTGGAGGACATCGGCAGGGGGAAGGAGTTCATGAAAGCTGTGGGGGAGATCGCCAAGCCCATGCTGGTTTACAAAGCCAACGTTGCTCCCTTGGCCCGGGAGAGCGCATTGTCACATACCGCGGCCCTAATCAACAACGACGAGGTTCTGGACGCCGCTTTACGTCAAGCCGGAGCCATTAGGGTGCGGCGCCTATCTGAGTTGGCGGGATACGCCAAGGTCTTTTCCCTGCCCCCGCTTCGCGGAAACCGCATAGCCCTCATCTCACCCACTGGGGGCATACTTGTGTTGGCCTCCGACCGCTGCGCCTATCATGGGTTCGAATTTCCCCCCTTGCCTCAGGCTCTCAAGGAGGAGATCAGGGAAAACCTGCGGGCGGGAGTGATAAACATTAACAACCCGGTGGATCTGGGGGACGTTCATGACAACGACTTCCGCCTCTACATCGTGGATCGCCTCCTGGCTCAGGATTTCATCGATGGGGTAATTCTAATCCTCATATCCAGGATGTCCACCGATCCCCAGGTGGTCTCCACCGGTGGGCTTGGGCCCAAGCAGAGAAATATCCTGCCAGACCTGGAACAATTGGTGTATAAACATAACAAGCCTTTGATCTTCAGTTTGCTAGTCAACGATCAGGCTCGCTTTCACGCCCGGCGCTCGGTAAAGTTGCCTATATTCGCCGACGCGGAGGAGGCGGTGGACGCGGCAGCGGTGTTGAGAGAGCAATCCCGAATCATGGAAAGAAAAGGCGGCGTGAATTGAGAAAAGCTGGCTGGATGGGCTGGTACACAGTGGCAGTGGCTTTTCTCGCCCTTATGTTCAACTACGGCATCCGTTACACCAACACCGTGCTCTTCACCGATGTTAAAAATGAGTTAAGCCTCAGCAGGGGTCAAGCTTCGCTTCCCTTTACCCTCTGCCTGATGGTTTACGCGGTGGGAGCGCCCTTGGTGGGCTGGATGGTGGACCGGGTTGGCCCCCGTTGGGTGATGGTGGTGGGAGGAACCGTTGCCGGATTGGGTCTATGGCTCTGTTCATATATGCATAACTTGCTCGCGTTCATACTCTTCTTCGGGGTTATCTTCGGGGTGGGCGGAAACGGGATAGGTCTGGTGCCCAGCAACACGGCGGTGGCTTATTGGTTTAAGGAAAAGCTGGGTACCGCCCTGGGAGTGGCGACCATGGGCATCGGCGTGGGCACCCTTCTACTTCCCGTTGCAACCAATTTTTTCGTGAATCGCCTGGGTTGGAGAACCGCCTTCCAGGTTCTGGGAGGGATGATCTGGGTCATTCTCGTGCCTCTGGCTTTCTTCCTGAGCGGGAGAAGAAAACGAGGGGAGGAGCCGGAAGGAGGTTTAAATATTTTACGAAATGTAAATAATAACCGGGGGTTTAAAAAAGGGAAAGTTTTAAGAAACGCACTCACCTCCTCTTCTTTCTGGCTGCTCTTCTTCTCCTTCGTCCTGGCGGTTATAGCCATGTACGGGATCATGCTCCACCAAGTTCCCTATGCTCAGGATAAAGGTATAAGCAAGTGGTGGGCCACTCTCTCGGTTACCGTTTTGGGCTTGACCTCTCTGGTGGGAAGGGTATTTTTCGGTTGGTTCTCCGACCGCGTGCGGGACCGCCGAAGAGCCCTCTTTTTGGCCTTCGGGATGCTCTTTTCCAGCGTGGTGGTACTTATCTTCGTCCGCGATGTCTCAACCCTGATGATCTTCGCCGCCCTCTACGGTTTTGGTTACGCCGGATATGGACCACTCATTCCCGCGCTGGTGGCGGACCACTTCGGCAGGGAGAACATGGGCACCGTTTTCGGAGCCATCACCACCGGAGGCGCTCTGGGAGGCGCGGCGGGCCCCATCATCGCCGGATGGCTCTTTGACCAGACCGGAAGCTATACCTCCGCCTGGCTGATCGCTGCTTTAGCAGCGCTCATCTCCGTCATAATGGTGTGGAAGATGAGACCTGCGCCGCAGCGAGAGGAAATGATTGACGGGGAGAGAGGAACAGACTGGAAGGAGCGTGAGGGGTAGGGAGTCAACCAGTTAATCCCTCAAAGCATATGAGGTTACTGGCATGCCTGCGGATGAACTGCTCCCTATTTTGCCGCTTCAAGTTCCACGACCTGAGCGGTCAAGACTCTGATCGCTCGCAAATCGTTTCTCATGTCTAAATCACATTTTCACAATAAATAAATTACATAATGTAAAATTATAATTCGCAATCGTCTTCTTATAATGGTTTACCTCACACTATCACGCGCCCTGTCGCTTTAATGGGGATTTACCGTCTCTAATCTTTATAATTCAGGTTTGTTAGGACGTCCTAGAGGTATCGCAGGGTATCTATTCCAAGTTTCTTGGGATCCACCGCCTCCACCACGGAGCGCCCCGCCGCTTCCACCTTCTCCTTCAGCAAGGTGAGATCCATAATTCGTGGCTCCACCTCCTCGCCGCTGGGATCCCTTATGATCTTCACCCGCGGGCACATGGGATCTCCCTCGTTCTGATCGTAGACTATCCCCGTTTCTCCTGTGGCGATGCGCACTAGGGTTCCCACCGGGAAGAAACCCAGCATATCGACAAAGACCTTGACCATTAGCGGATCGAACACAGTGCCGCGGTTTTTCACGAGGTAACGGATAGCGGTATGAGGATCCTTGGCTTTCTGATAGGGGCGATCGGAGGTCATGGCGTCGTAGACATCCGCGATCTCCACGATGCGGGAGAAGAGGCTTATCCCCCGCTTCTCCATGATGGTGGGGTAGCCCTTCAGGTCATAGCGGGCGTGGTGTTCGTAGGCTACCACCACCGAGAGGGGGTGCACTCCCGGCTGGCCGATTAAGATGTCCGCTCCCACCACAGGATGGTGGCGCATTATTTCCCATTCCGCGCTGGACAGGGGACCCGCCTTGTTGACGATGGATGTGGGAATAGTCACTTTGCCCAGGTCATGCAGGAGCGCTCCGGTTCCCAAAATCATGAGCGCGCTGCGGTCGAGGGGAAGCATGGATGCCAAGGCTAAAGATAGGATGAGCACGTTCACGGAGTGATAGGAGGTGTATTCATCGTAGTTCTTAATAGTTGCTAAGCCTAGCACCGCTGAACGGTCTTCCACCACGCGGTTGAGTATGGAACCGACCACTTTATTGGCTTTGCTGATTTTTAATTTCTTGCCCGCGATTACTTCCTCCGCCAGCTCCTTGATGACGTCGATGGCGTTAAAATATTCTTCGCGGTGGGAGGCGCGGATCATCTCCTCCTTGGGAATCTCCTCATAGGTGCCGGGATCGGCCAAGACGATATGGACTATGCCTCGTCTGCCCAAGAGATTCTTCAGCCCGCCTCTCTTTTGTAGCTCAGCGCAATCAAGGCTAAAAAGATAGAGAAAGTCGGCGAATTCCTCGGGGGTTAGCCCCTTATAGATAGTGATGCCCCCTATCCCCTTCTCCTTGCAGTCCTTAACCAGGGAGTAGTAAAGCAGGCTTTCCCGAGCGAGCAGCTTCTCCTCATAATAGAGTTCCTCCCCCACAATCCGCAGGGAGAAATCGTTGGCGAGTTGGAAATATTTCTTGGCAGCCTGAAAAAAGGTGAAGATGGAATCCATGCAGATAGAGTGATGGGGTGGGTAAATGCCCATATTTTTCTTTGCCCCCACCAGACAGAAGAGCATCTCCCTCACTCGTTCCATCAGGTTCTTGGTGCGAAAATATCTGATACGCTCCTCTTTCTGCTCCAAGTAATCCTTGTCTTGATGGGACATCTGCTTGTCGGAAGCGGGAGAGGCTTCCTCGGGAGCGTCTTTTTCCTCTGACGCTTCCTCGAATTCTTCAGGAGAATTCAGGTCAGTGATTTCCTCGTTCATCTTCCCGTCTCCTTATATGGGAAAAACGTTCCTCGATGAGATGGCATGCCTCTTCCGCGGCCCGGTTGATCTCTTCCCACTCCCCTCGATAAGTGAGCCTCTTCATGGTCTTGTATTTTTCCAGAATTGGCAGGGTGTCCAGGTTTCCGATCTTTCCCAGCGCGATAATAATCTCTTTTTTCAGTTTCAGGTCCTCCAGATTCTTTTCCTTAAGTTGGCTCAGCAAATTCACCAGATGGACGGTGGCCCTCTTCTCCTCCAGTCTCCCCAGCCATCTGATGCAGAGCATCCTGGTCTGATAATCCGGATTATTCAATCCCTCAATTAACATATCGGTAGCCTCGAAGACGCCCATGCAACCTAGGGCGCGGATGGTCTCCGCTCGCACCCGGGGATTGGGATGATAAAGGGTCTCCCGTAGGTAGGGAAGCACCTCTCGGCTACGGAATCGCCCCAATACCGATATCACGTTCCTCACCAGATACCAGCGGTGATCCTTTATTCGCGAACCCAGCAAGTGCACATAGTTTTTACCATGTTTTACCAGTGTGTCCAGAATAAATTTTCTCAAGTTCATATCCTCTTCGCTGCCCAATACGTTAACTAGGGCGTTGATACCTGCTTCTCCCAGCACCTGCAGGTAGGTCTCAAAATCCCGTTGCACCACTGGATCGCTCCAAGAGGGGTAGACCTTTCTTATGATGCCGCTCATAGTGATGTGATTGGCGGCCTCATTGACCAGCATGACCATCTGGTCGCGAAAAGGGGCATATACCGGATCCAACATACCCAAGCGGGTTCTGAATTCCTCCACTATTAGAGCCGCTTGGCCCAGTTCGTTATGCTCTAGCAAGCCCCAGAAATTCTCCACCAGTTCGTTTACCACCTGGGGAAGGTTGTCAATTTTTTCTCCCCGGCGAAACAGATTGAGCATCACCGGGGTTGATTCCACCAGCCTTTCCCGCTCCGTATTCATCTCGGATATGGAGCTTATCTGACGGATATCTTCCTCGCTATATTCCTTGAAGAACTCCGCCACCTCTTCCAGGGTGGGGAGTTTGCGTTGAGATTCCCCAGCGTGGTCGGCCTCGAAGGCGGTTTCTAGGGCGTCCAGAAGCTCATCGGGAATTTCTCCGCTTTCTAACAGCTTCTCCCGGAGAGCCTCCAAAGCGTCTTCCAACTCATCTTCCGAGAAACCAATCGATCTTAAATATTCGGCGGTTCGGGGAATCATCTCTGGCACTTCGGGCAGTAAGTGGCTGAAGACGGCGCTGATCTCATAGGAGGTGAACTGACTGAGCAGCTCCACGCAGAAAGGCTCCTCACCTAGTTGAGGGAGAAGATGATTGATGAGCAGGAGATTACGCAGGTCGGTGTCGAGGAAAAGGAGAGCTTCCGCCAAAGAGCGGTAGTAGGGACTCTTGTTGTTGGGGTAATGATTCTCCACAAAGCGGGCTGCCCTCTTCAGGAAGAGAAAGATGCCCTCAACCACCTGGGATTTATCAGTGACGGTCTTTTTCCTGCGGCGAATGTTCACCAAGCTATATGCCAGATTTTCTGGCTTGAGCATAAGGTTTACCAGTTCTTGCACTCGGTCCGCGAAACCCTTGACCGCGTCTTCAAGCAGGGAAAAGAGGTCCACCGTTTGTTCTTCGCTCTCCTCTTCCCCCAGATCCTCCAATTCTTCCGGCTTCTCTCTGGAGAGGCTCTCTAAAACGGAAACGTGGGATATGGACATCACGAAGAGCTGGGTCTCGAAGCCACCTTCCAATTCCACATCTTCCGGGTCGGAGATAAGCAGCCGCACGAATTTTTCTAGCTCGCCGGAGTCGATGCCTGGAAGGATGGTCAATTCCCTTATTTTAAAATTTCTCATAGAGTAGGCGAAGTTGCGGAAAGCCTCCAACTTATGACCCAGAACGAAATCCTTGTAGATTATGTTATCCATGGAGAAAGACAGGGTCAGGACGCCGTGCTCCTGTAGGAAATTGGTGAGAACGGTATAAAGCACCCCCAGGGCGTTCTCGGCTATGGGATGTTTCAACGGATAGAGAGTGAGAGATTTACAGGCTATTATCAAGCGGTTGATCACGTCGATGACCCGCCGCAAGGTCTCCCTCTCCTCCAGCGTGAGTTTCTCTTCTCTCTTCTGTTGCTCTATGGCCGCGTCTTTCGATTCCATGACTGACTTTTATCGCTCGCTGGCTATACACTTATCTATTCCATATCCATATACACGCCACTTGGAGTTTGAGCTTCGATTCATCCCCTTTTTTATGGCTTGGTGGATGCTTACTCTCCTTCACCCACCTCCACGCATGGGCCTCCGGGGGAGGTCCATATTTTCCTGACCGAAGCCTTTACCAGGTCCTCCACGCCTTCTTCCTCGCTTTAAACTTTAAAAAGTACCAGGACCCTGGATATATCCTATAGAGCCTTAAACGGACAGGACGCATCCGCTCCATATCTATATCGGCAATAATCGTCTAAATATACACAATATCGATTTCACCGGATCGGACGGTTGCTGGACGCTGGGGAAGGAAAGATAGCGCGGCTTTGACCGGGGGCGGAGGAGAAAGCCTGGACTTTCCTCTTTAATGTGTCATGTAGAAATGGAGATGCTCAAAGAAACGCTCAAATTTTTTTCGGAATTGCTAAGGTAACATGCGAGACAATCTTAAGTACGGAACCGAGTGGCGGTTCAGCCGAGACGCAGTATCGTTTGGCGTTATTGCGTTTAAAAAGGTTGAGACCGCCCTATTATCCTGACAAAAAAGAAAATATGTGAGGCAGTGTCGGTTTATTAAGGCGATTTTGAGTTTAGAAGGGGGGATGCCGTTTCGTTTCGGTTGACTATTTGGGTTGGAAAGGGTTGAGAGACTACCCTATCGTCCTTTCGAATTAATGATTACTGTAAAAAAAAGAACTCTTAAATGTTGGATCTGCCATATATGGTACTATGTTTGGTCTACGAAGCGAAAGACATAGACTAGATCGAGGAGAAAATCGCAAGGCTCGTATGCGAGTTGGAAAGGAGATGAGTTCGACTATTGCATGGTTATTTCGGTATAGTTATTATATATTGGTCGAATGGGTCAACTTTTGATCGACTATGCCCCCATCGTCTAGCGGCCTAGGACACCGCCCTTTCAAGGCGGCGGCGCGGATTCAAATTCCGCTGGGGGCACCAAAGATTTGAATTGCCCTTAATGGGGATTTATACTTAAATGCGTGGAGTATGACAAAAGAGGAGCCGTGGTGTAGCCTGGTTAACACGCCGGCCTGTCAAGCCGGAGATCGCGGGTTCAAATCCCGTCGGTTCCGCCAGATAAAAAAACTCGAAGGCGAGTTCAAATATATGGCGAGATAGCTCAGTCGGTAGAGCGCAGGACTGAAAATCCTGGCGTCGGCGGTTCGATTCCGCCTCTCGCCACCAGCAAAAAATGGCGAAACTTCTCGCCATTTATTTTCCTTGCAAAGAAATTAACTAGATGTTGATTAATATGCCATTTAAAAACCCAACTTCGCTAACTATGTGCGAACGGAGATGAACCAGTTTTTTATTGCGCTAAACCGATTCCCGGGGTAAATCTTCCCTGACCTCATACGTTGACAGGTGCTTTTTCTAACCTAGCTGGCTCAGATTTCTCTTTAGCGTCTTTGGCGATTGTTCGATTTAAGGAATGGCGATACCGGAGGGTCGATCTTACTTCGCGCAATAAATTGGGTGTAATAGTGATAAAATGGCTTCAACGCATATAAGGAATCGACTATAAAAAATCATTTAAGGTCTAACATTAATATGCCGTAAAAATATAATTGAGGTAAGTATGTCTTGGGGATAGGATGTGTTAAGATAGAGAAAGCTATGATGGAAAGACAAAGGTAAGCGCGATTGCTTTCTTTATAAGTATTCCGGCTTTAGAAGAAATGAGGTGGTAGTCAATGTTTTTGGAGTTTGTGGGGGGTAAGAAGCGTTTCGTGACCATACTCGCGATGCTGGTCGCCTTGTTTATTACCGTGGCATCTTTGGGTTTGCAGGGTTGCGGCAAGGACCAGTCCAAGCAGAAGTTCGTGGACGGGATAATCTCCATCATTGAGGAGAATCAGTCCCAGCCTGAGATTGAGGAAAAAGGGGAGGCGGCGTTTACATCCTACTATCAGTCTGGCTTTACGGACTTGGAGAGCGCGGCTGCCGCGGAGAAGTCATTCAATATGAGCAACGAAAAGGATCGGAAGTCACTGGAAAGCCTGCACTCTATGGAAAAACCCGATATGAAAGCGCAAGAAATAGTAGACAAGCTAGTCGCAGGGGTGGAAACTATGGATGAGGGCAACACCATATTCGCTAAGGAGTTGCTGAAGGCGCCCAGCCAAAGCGTGGAGGAGAGGTCCAAAATATTCGTTACCGCCGCGCACGCCATGGAACTTTATATAGAGGGACTAAAGACCATTATCGCCTCGTGTGAGCTCCTCCAAGATTACATAAAGGCCAATAGTTTGGAGGGAGCGGATAAGATCAAGAAATGGATAGATAAATTCGTGCAGGAGAAAGAATCCATAGAGCGTAATAAATAAGATGAACATAAAATAACACTCTGTCATATTTTTCAAATGAATATCGCCTCTGAGCTACACTTAATCCCTACTAAATGTTTTCGTGCTTAAAGACGATTTGCCTTGGGGCTTTGCGTCGTAAATCCCGCGCCTGGATCCGTTACGATCAATATGGGTTTGGCTTGAATTGGCGTTTTTAAGGAAAGTCGTCTTTATTTAAAAAAATGAAAACCAGCGAATGCTGGAGGTCCCGATTCTGCTAAGTTGATACAGGCGGGAAGACCGGGTATCTTCATAAAACAAGAGTGAGTGATTCGTATGGCCATATAGGCGCGCGGATTTTAAATATAAGTTTTTTTATGAACTTCATCCGATGATGACGTCCAGGTTTAGAATGCGAGGTTTCCAAACGGAATGCCATATTATCTTTCGATAAGAGCAAAAAGTGAAAAAAACCACTTTGGCTCTATTCCATTCGCCTACCTTTATAGTGGCAGTAGGTCAAGAAAGCCATGTCCCGTAAAGTGTCCCAAGAACCCGCCAGAAAATGAGTTCAATTTTATAAAAGTCGGGAACCAGCTTGTTTTCTTCCATATAATATTTTCGCATACGAAATACGCCAAAATCGTAAGGCGTCCAACCCGCGAAAAATCAACAGAATGAGATTATTCCGATTCGCGTTATCGTTGTTTATTTGAATGCAAAGGATTAACTGATGGACGCCCATCCGGTCACGGAAGGGATAATCGTGCTTTTCGTCTATGTTTTTGCGTTTATTTTACTGCTGTTAAGATATATTAGGTTTGGTATATTCATCAAATATTTGATATATTAAGAAAGCTAGGAAAACGAATGGCTATCTGAGGCTAGCGAACGCATGTTTTCGGTTGAACTTCAGAAGATAACTTGTCGCGAGATAGTCGATTCCATGTGGACGAAGGCGCCAGGACGCGATGGGTTCAGCGTAAAAGGAACCATGTGATTTCATAATGGAATAATATGTTTGCGGCGAAGAGAAAAAAATAGGAAATCGCGGAGCCGAAAAAGGATTTCGGGGAAAAGTAGGAAGAGCGAGGAGGGATCAGAATGAGTGATATCTATGCGGAAAAACCGTGGCTCAAGAATTATGACCCACATGTTCCGCCCACCCTGGAGTACGAGGAGAAGACCTTCGCGGAGAAATTCAGGGAGATTGTGGAGAAATATCCTAATAAAACCGCCCTAATTTACATGGGGAAAAAGATAACCTATCGTCAGCTGGATAACCTCTCCAATCAGTTGGCCGCCTACTTCATAAAGATCGGCCTCAAACCCGATGACGTGGTAGGGCTATGCTTGCCCAACATTCCCGCCCATTATATCAGCGTGGTGGCGGTGCAGAAGGCGGGTTGCGTCTCCACGGGGTTGAGCCCTCTGCTCACCGCGCCAGAGATGGAGCACCAATTGAACGACTCCAAAACCAAAGTTATCGTTACGGTGGACGTGCTCTTCTCCAAAGTGGAGGAAGTGGCGGAAAAATGCGATTTCTCCGCGGTGATCGTCAGCGAGATCGCCGATTTTCTGCCCGGGATCAAAAGAGTTCTGGGTAAGGCGTTAAAAAAGATTCCCACCGCGGAGGTGAAGCCCCTTAAAGGAAAGACGGTAAAAAGGTTCATGGAGGTTCTCCAGGATATGCCCATCGACCCCGTGATGGTGAAACGGGATATGGACGACACCATCTTCCTCATGTACACCGGGGGCACCACCGGGCCTTCCAAAGGCGCGGTGCTCACTCAGAGAAGCTACATGTGTAATCGGCAGCAGGTCCTCACCTGGCTTGACTTGAAGCCCGAAACGGTGGCTCTCTCCGCCTTTCCCCTCTTTCACATCGCCGGGCTTGCCCTGGGTGGGTTCTCAATGACCAATGGGGCGACACAGATCTGCGTGCCCAACCCCCGGGATTCTCATTTTTTGATAGAATGCATCAAGAAGCACAAGCCTACTATCATAGTGAACGTGCCCACAGTCTTTTTCGAGCTTATGAGGCAGCCGGAATTCAAAGCCTTGGATTTGAGCGGCGTGGACTGGTGCCTAAGCGCCGCCGCGCCCTTCCCGCCGGAGAATATCGCCGAGCTGGAGAGCGTGATCGGGGAAAATAGGTTCATCGAGCTCTACGGCATGACCGAGACCTCGCCGGTCACCTGCTGCAACCCCCGATACGGTAAGAAGGTGCCCGCTTCCATCGGTATGCCCATCTCCGACACCGAGTTCAAACTGGTGGACCCGGAGACTGGCCAACTCGTGGGCGTCGGCGAGCCCGGGGAGATAGCGGTGCGGGGGCCTCAGTTGATGAAAGGATACTATAACCAACCGGAGGAGACCGCGCACGCCATCCGGGACGGCTGGATGTACACCGGGGATATAGCTAGGATGGACGAGAATGGCTATTTCTACATCGTGGACCGGGTCAAGGATATGGTCAACGTATCTGGGTTTAAGGTATTCACCAGAGAGTTGGATGACGTGCTGGTCAAGCACCCGGATGTGGAGATGGCCGCCTCCGTGGGCATTCCCGATCCGGATAGGCCCGGATCGGAACGGGTGGCCGCCGCGGTGGTGCTCAAGCCGGGAGTGGAGAAGAGCGACGCGGAAAAGGAAAAAATAATCGCCTATTTGCGCGAGAATGTGGCACCCTA
>JACVIX010000028.1 GCA_015711725.1 Candidatus Geothermincola primus
ATGCTCCCGAGAATAAGCTCACTTCTGACGATCAGGAAGTTGCTTCTTAATCGCTTTTATTTTATACGTGGTATAAACTGATCTCCCATGGCTTAAAAGATGAAATATTGAAGAAAAATATAACAGAGAATATAAATATATGCCTTTTTGTTATTACAATTTATAAATGTTTTACGCGTTTTCGTTCTATAGTGCGTATACCCTGTTCTGGAAGATATTAGCTCGCACGCTCTCTTATGAAAATACGTCAATCCGGTTGAGTGCCGCGGTAAGGTTATGGTTAAATGTCGCTTTCAAGAGATAAATCGCCTTGAGTATGAGTTAGATAAGACAATAACCCAAGATGCCGAGTGGAAACTTAAAACCTCTAAAATCTATTGCGTGGCGTGCAAACAAATGATATAACAAGCTTACCCAAATATGGTATTGGCGATTAAAAGTTTTATCGCTTCCCATACGCTTCCGTTTGCTCAATAAGATCCTGTAATTTGACGATAACAATAAAAAATATAAGGTTAATTCAACGATGGCATTAAAGAGACATAGCAGTTTTGCCAGCTTTACTATTAATCCTGATGTCATCCTGACATAGGTCAACAGATTTTGAAAACTGGAGAAAACTTATGAAGAGAGTTAGGGCACACTGCGCGATCATTCATTTTGTTCTTGTCCTTTGTTTAGCACAAGCTCTGGCATTGCCACTAAGTCTTGAGGAAATGGTTATCGCTTCCGCGGAGCAGAAAGATATCGCCGCACATGCGGAGGATACTTATCTGTGGGGGGGCGTATCCTATGATGTGAACGTCTATTCATCGACGGCCCATGGGGACATCGATGGCGACGGCATCATGGATCTGGTGATGGCACATGATAGAGGAGGAAACGATTATACCGGAAAGGTGTATCTGTTTTTTGGTAGAGCGGATCTGCACCTTGATGTGGACTTGTTGAGCGATGCGGATTTAACCATCACGGGAAAACCATTTTCACAGAGCGGCATCTCCATAACCTGCGGCGACGTGAATGGTGATGGCAAAGACGATATCATCATAGGAGCAAATTATGATTCCCCGGGAGGGCATTCCTTAGCGGGATCGGCCAATGTCATATTCGGGAGAGGGCGAGACGCTTTTCCACCATCCAAGGTCTGGGATTTGAACACCACCCCTCCAGACGTGCTCGCCTCAGGATCCATAGGAGGTGAACTAGGCGGGTTCAGCGTGACCTCAGGGGATCTTAATCACGATGGGATTGACGATATCGCTTATGGAGCCCCCACAGGCAATAGCGGCATACATTACTTTAACGGTTCGGTCTGGTCCACTCAGAATGGAGGCGGCTGGGATACTCTTAATTCGGTATGCATGTTGAATTCCAGCCTAGGCTGGGCTGTGGGCGATTATTACAGGCAGTATACCACCATCTACCGTTATAACGGCGCCATCTGGAGCGTGGTGGATACCGGATTTTCCAACCGTGATGTGGACCTCTTCGGAGTGTCCGGTTACGATTCCAATAATGTTTGGGCGGTGGGCAGTGGCGGGACCATAATTAAGTGGGGAGGCTCATCCTGGACTAGGCAAGGCGAGGGGGTGACCACCGCCAACTTGCGGGGTGTGGATGCCCTAGATGCAACCCATGTCTGGGCGGTGGGCGACGGAGGAATCATCCTTTTCTCCGGCGACGGAGGCTCATCCTGGACTAGGCAGGGCGAGGGGGTGACCACCGCCAACTTGCGGGGTGTGGATGCCCTAGATGCAACCCATGTCTGGGCGGTGGGCGACGGAGGAAAGATTCTCCGTTATAGCTCGAGTTGGGCTTTGGAAGCCAGCCTTACTACCAATGATTTATTGGGAGTGTCCGCTGCGGATACGAGCCATATCTGGGCGGTGGGCAAAAATGGGACTCTCCGCTTCTCTGATGGAAGCCAATGGTATGTGCGAGAGGAGAAATTCACCAACAACCTAAATGGGATAGATTCTTTAGATGCCAACCAAATTTGGCAAGTGGGAGACGCATATACGGGAAGGGTGTACATATCTTTAGGTAGAACTTCCGGATGGCCACCGCCGGGAAACGTGCTAGCTCCCGATGTCACCATAAATGGAATAAACGCCTTCGATTGCGCTGGGAAACCGGTGGCGGTAGGGGACTTTAACCAAGATGATTCCGCTGACTTAGTCATAGGATCCTACATGTCCAATGGTCCGGGAGGGTCAAGGATTGCCGCAGGTGAGGTCTATGTCGTCTACGGGGGATCATCCCTTCCCGCTCATCCGGTAATCAGCTTGGAGGATGCCGATGTCACCATTTACGGGGCAACTCCGGGGGATATGCTGCCCTGGTACATCCAGAACCCCGCCCGGGATCTGAACGGAGACGGTGCCGACGATATCATATTATCCAGCCGTTTTGGGGACGGGCCTGGCGATATATATAACAACTGTGGCGAAGTCGACGTTATCTATGGTGGAGCGTTACCCCCAGCTATAGACTTGGCAACCCAATCCCCAGATATTATGTTTCACGGAGGCGCATCAAATGAGGGTTTCGGGTATGGGGTCAGTGTCCTTGATTTCAATGGAGATCATCTACTAGATGTGGCTATTTCCAGCGTGGATCTGGGATGGCAGCCAATTGGTCAGCCACCGCGCCAATATAACGGGGTCACCGGCATCATCAACGGTCGTTCCTCTTGGCCTAATCAGATCAACATTGGTAACACTGCAGATATGCTAATCTATGGGGCGGAGGATGAAGATCAAGCTGGCCTTTTCCTCTCAGGAGCTAATCTTCACAACGACGACCCCGACGATTACGAAGATCTGGTGATATCCTCCCGAGGAAGTGGCCCAGGTAATACTCGCCCTGCATGTGGCGAACATTATGTATTTTTAGGTTACGATAATGTGCTTCCCACCGTGAATTTTGTTAGCCCAACCGACGGTCAGCTTCTCCAGGGCGAGGTAATCGTGGAGGTGGGTGCCTATGACTATTTTGGAATCCAGAGGGTGGAGATCTACCTGGACGGCGAGCTGAAGGAGACCCTCTACAGCGAACCCTATATTTGGCAATGGGATACCTTGGATCCCACTAATCCCGGGGAGGATGGCCACGATTATCAAATCATGGCGAAGGCCGTGGATAATCATGGCAAAGAGAACAACGCCACCTGCAAGGTGAGGTTGAACAATACACTCCCCACTCTCTCCAACTCCTGGTACCTGGCGGAAGGCTACACTGGATCGGGTTTCGCGGAATACATATGCATCCAAAACGCCAGCTCTGCGCCTACGGAAGTGATAATAACCTTTATGAAGACTAATGGCGACACCGTCACCATAGAACCTCACCCCATCCTCTTGGCAAATTCCCGCACTACCTTCTTTGTAAACAGCTACGTTCCAGATGCTGAAGTCAGCACTAAAATAGAATCTCTGGATCAACCGGTGATTGTGGAACGAGCCATGTACTGGAATGGTTTTAGCGAGGGTCACGATACGGTGGGAGTAATCAGGCCTGCGAAGACTTGGTATCTGGCGGAGGGTTCAACTCAAGCGGGATTCGAAGAATGGTTGACCATCCAGAACCCCAACGACACACCCACCACGGTTAACGTGAGTTTTATGAAGACCGATGGAACGGTGATCCCCATTGATCCACCTCCCGTGCTAAAACCTAATTCCCGCTCTACCTTTTTCGTGGCAAGCTACGTGGGCGCCGCCGACGTGAGCACCAAGGTTGAATCGCTGGATCAACCTGTGGTGGTGGAACGCTCCATGTATCGTTATGGAAGGGCAATAGGCCATAATGGAATGGGCACACCTTCCTTGAGCAAGAAATGGTACCTGGCGGAGGGTTGCACCGGGTCGAGTTTCCAGGAATGGGTGACCATCCAGAACCCCAATGATACAGCTGCATCAGTAGCGGTGGAATTTATGAAACCCGGGGGTGTGGTCATATCCTACGGGGTTTTAGTTCAAGCTAAGTCAAGATATACCATCTTTGTAAACACGGTTCCCGGATGCGCGAATAGCGATCTTTCCACCTATCTCTCCAGCAATCTCCCTATCGTGGTGGAACGGGCTATGTATTGGAATGGAGCTGGCAAGCCAGCGGGCCATGTATCTTTGGGCACTCCCTCTCCCGCCAATAAATGGTACCTGGCGGAAGGTTATACAGGTTCGGGTTTCCAAGAGTGGTTAACTATCCAGAACCCCAACGATGTATCCGTGGAAACAACCATCACCTTTTTAAGAAAGGATGGGACCACAGTGACTATAAATCCCCATCCAGTGCTCCTCGCTAAATCTCGCACCACGTTCTTCGTCGCTACCTATGTGGGATTTGCGGAGGTAAGCACCAAAGTAGAGGCGGGTTTGCCTCTTATCGTTGAACGACCTATGTACTGGAATGGGAAAAACGGAGGCCATTGCTCTATAGGCGCCTGGGGCCAGTAAGAGTTTTGTTTTGCGACACACAAGGCGAAAAGGGCTAATATCGCGAGAGTAATATAAATTTTTCACTCAATACCTTATCACTCGAATACGATGACTTGGCTGGGGGATTTGGAGCCTGGGGAAATTGTACACTTTTACCCGGAGATTTAAGTTAGATAGGTATGCTGTTTTGATTTCAATGGTCCCCTTCTTGCTCTTCGCTATTTACCCTTCCGGCTAAACCTCATGAGCCCCAATAGCACTCTTTCTTAGCGTGCCTCAATAGCGTCGATGGCAACGAAAGGAAATCTCGCTTGAGGGTTTTTCTTGCCGGTACAGACTATCTTTATGGTGTGAGCTCCTGGGGTAAGACCTCCCATGGTGAAGACCTTAGCGTTCCATACCACGCTGGGAGAGTAGAGATCGGCGCTTCCCACTGGCTGATCATCTATATAGATGTCCATTATTCCATAGTTCATATGCTTGCAAGATATCACCGTCACCTGGATTCCTTGAAAAGTATAAGATAAATAGTTGCCTCCATCAGCGGCTACCATCAACGACCCGCCATAGGCTTCGGGATAATGTTCCAAGAACCACTCGCCATGATAACTCATCCCAGGTGAGGTCTCATCCACCATCCCCAACGGTACCTTTTTTTGGGGCTGAGGTTTGGCGGAAGGCTGGTTTGGTGTCTGATGGGAGGATGTATAGTTTACGTCTTTCTTCACCTCGGGGGGAGCGGTCACTTTGGCTTCAGCAATAGTTTTGGGCTCAGCTGAGGTCTTTACCGGAGAAGATTTGGGACCCTCACGACCTTCGTTGTCCACGGCTGCGACAGCGTAAAGGCAGAACATGTTGCCGTCGTCGTCATAATAGGCGTTCTCTGCTTGAGGAGTGGAGTTTATCTTTTCCCCCGGTTCATCGGGACTTTTAAATCGATAAATATTATATCCGTATATCTTTTCATTGGAGACAGGTTCCCATTTAAGCACCACACCTTTGTCCACGATTACCTCGGTAATTTTAGGGGCGGCTAGGTCTTTGTAATTTTTTGAGGGAGAGTAGACATAATCGGATGAACCGTTCATATGATAATAACCGTCCTGCCCCACTTTCTTTACATAGCTCGTAAATGAAACAAGCAACAATATGAGAACCAAAGCTCCACCCACCAGGTTCAACTTTCGTTTCCCAGTCCAATGAGCTTTTATGAAGCGTGTAAATTTTTTCACTGTCGCCTTCATACTATTATTGATAACGACATTTACGCTGAAGTACTTAATACTTTTTCAATAGCTTCCTTATTTATTTTCTGATATGTATCATATTGAAGGACATGTGGGTTCCATTTATGGTAGGTATCCCCGTATCCCTCACCCCGATGCGAAAAAAATTATATTGGGAAAAAGATAAAAGCAAAGGACGAAAAAGTTGATAGATAGCTATTCGATTATGGAACCACGGTCATGAAAAGAAGGGGGATTTATCCGGATTCACACGTGGCACCTCGCTTTTAGCTGAGGTAGAAATAGAAAGGTCGGGGGCGAACGAGCCGGTAAAGTTGGTGGGGGGGTTAATCACCGGAGTCTGAGAGACATTATTCGCTGCATTTGGGGGGATGCTGGCGTCGTTCGCCGCGACCTTCCATCCTTTAACGGTTTTCCTCGGTGAAAATATGTCAAGGAGCTTTTTCTTCTTTCTACCTCCGCTTGGCGTATGATTTGATATCATTAAACCGTCCTAAAAACGAAAGCTTTTCCATCTCTCACTTATAAGAACGTAATTTATTTTGATTGTTTTGAGAAATTTCCGGAATTAGGCAATTATCAGGGGGTTTTAGGCTCATTTTACCGGACTAGCGAATAGCGAGTTATCGCTATCTCGAGAAAGGGGACACTTACCTGTCGGGTGTAGCAAATGGATAAAACCGAAGCCCTCCGTAGTGGAGGGGAGATTTTTTCGATAGAACCATCACGTGAATATAACTTCCTTTAACATCTTACGATTTTTTTCTTTCGCTCAGTGAATGGCATCTATTCACATCTTGACAGGAAGCTCTATCCCTTAAAAAGTCCATTCAGGTGAGGAAAGGAATGGCTTTGTTTTACTCCATGAGAACCCTCAAGATCAATTGAGGATTCTCTTGCTTTCAAGCTATCTTAATGGGTTGGTGAAACAACTAATGGACTTTATAGGGTTTTATGAACTCGGTTTGTTTAAACTGAAAGCAGTGTTGAGAAGTTGATTCTGAAGGGATTCAGGCGATATTCTTGAGACGCGCTGGAAGGCCATCCCCCCTCCAGGATGGCCTTCCACTTGCCTCCTTTTTTTGTGACAAACTTTGTAAAATTTAGTCCATCCTTTTATTTCCGATATTTATCCGCTTCCCTTACTACCTAACTTCGAAGCAATCCACATTGAAGAAGTTATAAGGGTAGGAGGGATTACCGGTCCCGGTAAGCTCCAAGGTTAGCACATGATCTCCCAAAGCCAAGCCAGCCTGGGAAAATGCCATTACGTTGTAATTGGTAGTGGGGCTATACTCATTTACCGTGGTGATGTACTGGCCATCGATGTAAATCCTCGCACTGCCCAGACTCCAGTAGGTGGCCACATACAACTTCACCTGGCGGCCCCGGAATTTCAGGTTTAACCTTGCTCCCGCCTCATCGGAAATCCTGATCTTTCCGTCCCTGGGACCAACGTATCTTTCGTATTTCCAGTATCCCGATACGTTGATCTGGGGGTTATCATCCTCGATGAACACTGGGGTTGCGGCTGTTGCCTGAACCGTGGTGGCGTCGGATTCCATATTAAGGATGTTCACCGCGGTAACGTGATAATATAGTCCAGCCACGCCTTCCTTGTGATAATAATGGGTGGTGGTGATTAGGGAACTGTTCAGCTTGATCTTCTTCGAGCCGATGCTCTTTGAGTAATAGACGTTATAACCCACAACGGAGGGATCGCTACTTTTATCCCAATCTATCCCCACTCCTGGATCTAGAGCGGCGGCGGATACACCTGTGGGTGCAGGTGGTTTGGTGGGTATTCCGGTAAGCACATCTACCGTATTGGAAGGTTCACTCTCCCCTCCGCTTTTGCCCACCACGGTCACCCAGTAGCGGTAAGTATGACCGAGCTCAAGCTTATAGTCCTTGTAATTGGTCTTCTTGGAAAAGTCATATGGAGCCGCGTCCGAAGGCGTGGAGAGGTCCACCCGGTAGATGTTATAGCCTTTGACTTTTGAGGGAGGATTGCTATCTTTCCAAGTGAGGGAGACATATGGAGCGCTCTGATCCGGTACGAACACACCTTCTAGGTTGGTGGGAGGAAGTAAAACTGGTCTCGGTTCCTCAACGGCTGCCGCTGCCGGATCGGAATAATTTTCAGCGATGGCTTTGCCGCTCAGGCTTTTCCCAGAAGGCCTGGCGCTTAAAGCTGGAGCTTCGGTTGAAGACGCCTGTGCTTCCTCAGCCAAAGCCCTCTCCACTATCGGTTTTTCCTGCGTGAATTTGGGGGCATTGATATCAACGGCATCTGCTTTCTCCAGAGCGGGGTTTGCCATGTTCGCCCCGAAAACTATTACTGTGGAGAAAAGCATGAGCACCGCTAACGCTGCTAGCAGTATCCTTAATTTTCCTTTAATCCTCCTTGTTCCCTTCTCCATTTCTACCACCTTCTATTCTCCTTCCCCAAAAACTTACAGCCTTTTTTGTCTCTCGATTTAATTGACGACTAATATTTTGACTGTTTTGACAAATTTCTGGGAAATGGAGCATTTCCGGGGGCGAATGGCACTAAATAGCCGGTTAATGGATCTAAATTTAATTATGGTAAAATTACAAATTCAGGTGGATTATTCGGCTTAAATGTTCTTATGAATAATTCGTCAATCAACTGGAGTGAGCTTTGAGAGATTAGACCACATTTCTATCAATCTCTTAATGGAAAAAGCAACTAGGATGTTATGGCTGGATTTAAGTAAACGAGGTGTTTATTTGCATATTATCTGCATCTAAGGCTAACATTATTTAAGGTTTATCCGTGTACTTCGCCGGTTACCAGAAAATGCACATTCTCCCCGATGTCCACCGCATGGTCGGCAATCCTCTCGATGAAACGGGAGATCATCACCACTCTTATGATCAGCTCCATCTCTTCCGGAGAATCTTTATTGAAACCGGTGAAAAACGAGCGATTGATGCGGTCTATTTTATCATCCATTTTGGTAAGTTCCGCCACCGCCTGTGTATCACGATCTTTGAAAGCATCTATAGCTCTTCCCAGCATATTCCTGGAACGGTGGAACATTTCGTCTATGTTCTCGCGTATCCAAGGCGAGATAACATATCCCTCCAAGTTTTTGACGGCTTTGCAGATGTTCACGCATAGGTCTGCCACCCTTTCCAGGTGCTGGGCCAGGCGCATAATTACCACGATGGTGCGAAGGTCTATGGCTACTGGGGCCTGGCGAGCCAAGAGCTCAATGCCCTCCTCCTCAACATGATGGCGGTATGAGTCCACTGTATCGTCCCCTGAAATTATGCGATCGGCTTGCTCTATGTCTAGGTTATCGAAGCAGTTTCTGGTATCCTCGATCATTTCCAGGACGCTGTTGGCCATTCTCAACAGATTGATATAAAGCTCTTCAAGTTGCTGGTGAAAAGTTTTCCTGGGCTCCATAAGCATTTCACTTTAACTTTCTTCCGAATTGTCTTCTAGCTATCCTGTTCCCCTTTAAAGGTTATTTTACCCGAATCTTCCGGTGATATACCTTTCGGTTCTTTCATCATCCGGGTTTGTAAATATCTTATTAGTATCCCCGTATTCTATCAACCTTCCCGGTTCACCCTGTTCCTGCACCAGAATGAACGCAGTAAAGTCGCTGACCCTGGCGGCTTGTTGCATGTTATGGGTGACAATCACCTGTGTATAATTCTCCTTCAACTCAGCCATGAGGTCCTCGATGCGCTGGGTGGATACCGGATCGATAGCGGAGCAAGGCTCGTCAAAAAGAATCACCTCGGGCTGGACCGCGATTACCCTGGCGATACATAATCTCTGTTGCTGGCCTCCGGATAGCCTCTGGCCCGATTCCCTCAGAATGTTCTTTACCTCATCCCAGAGGGCCGCTTTCTTTAAGCTATCCTCCACGATTGCGTCAAGCGTCCCTTTGTCTTTCACTCCTCCAACCCTCGGGCCATAGGCGACATTTTCATATATGCTCATAGGGAAGGGGTTGGGTCTTTGAAACACCATGCCCACTTTTCTGCGCAGAGCGATCACGTCGTATCCTGGATCATATATTTCTTCCCCGTCTAAAGTCACGGACCCTTCGACTCGGCACCCCTCGATGAGGTCGTTCATGCGGTTGAGACACCTTACCAGCGAGCTCTTGCCACAGCCGGAGGGCCCGATGAGAGCAGTTATGCGTTGTCTTGGGAAAGAGAGGGAGATATCCTCAAGTGCTTTAAAGCCGTCGTAATACATAGAGAGATTTTTTACCTCCATTTTAATTTCGAGCTCTTCCATCAGATCCCTCCCAGCGTCTTCTTTTCTGAGTATACTTTGGCCAGTTTTCTCGCTAGATAATTGATAAGGAAGACTATAATGAGCAGGAGCGCAGCTCCGCCGTTGACTATCTGTCGATAATCCGGAACCCAAGCCTCGGTTTGCGCGTACCAAATATAACCGGCTAGAGGGGCTGCCGGATCCAGCGGGCTCCTGGGGAGGAAATTAACGAATAGCCCAGTGGTATAAATGACCGCGGCGGACTCACCCATGATCCTTCCGATGGGAAGGATAGCTCCGGTGATGATGCCAGGCATGGCGGTGGGCAGAACCACCTTTCTGATGGTCGCCCAACGAGTGCTTCCCAGGCTCATAGATGCTTCTCGGTAGGTTTGAGGCACTTGACGCAGAGCCTCTTCCGTGCTGCGTAAAAATATAGGAAGGTTGAGAAGCGCAAGAGTACAGGCTCCAGCTAGCAGGCAGTAGCTCCATCTCAGCCTAATTACAAATAGGGTCATGCCGAATATACCGAAAACTATAGAAGGAAGCGTGGCCAGGCTGTCTAGGCAAAAACGGATGAAATTGGTAAATCTGCCCCTTCTTGCGAATTCGTTCATATAGATAGCGGCTCCCAAGGAAATGGGGAGCGATATGAGGATGGTGAGGCAAGCCAGATATATGGAGGAGAACAACATGGGTCTTACTCCCCCGCCCGGGGCATCCGTCTTGGGTTGTCCCCAGAAAAAAGAGGGTTTCAAGGCGGTAAGCAATCCCCTTCCGAATATTTCGAGGATGATGAAGAGAAGGATTGACAGAGTAATCAGCCCAATCGTCCAAAAAAATACGGTGGCGATACGATCCGCTGTCTTGGGATGCATCTCAATCCCCCTTCTTCCGGGACACCAGCCTGATGGTAATGATTAGTAACATTGCGAAAATCAGCAGAACCAGCGCCATGACGAAGAGTGATGAACGGAAAATCCCTGGAGGAGCCTCTCCCATATCGGTAACTATGCGCGAAGTCAAGGTGCTGGTATTCTGGGTAAGGGAAAAGGTGAGCTGGTTTGCGTTGCCCACAACCATCTGTACAGCCATAGTCTCTCCTATGGCCCTGCCCATTCCTAGAATGGTGGCGACCAGCAGGCCTTCTCTAGCTGCTGGGATAAGAATCCGCCTTATTGTCTGCCACCGCGTGGCTCCCATGGAAGCGGAGGCTTCCTTTAGTTCGGGGGGAAGAGACCTCAAACTCTCAACGCTCAAAGTGGTTATGGTGGGAAGCACCATTACGCCAAGCACTACAGAAGCGGCGAGAATGCCGTAGCCAGAAGAATTGGTCACTCTGGCTATCGCAGGGACTAAGATAGTGAGGCCAAACCAGCCTATCACCACCGAAGGAATCCCAGCAAGCAATTCTACACCCCTCCTGACAATTTCGCCCATGCGCCTGGGGGCTACCTGGTCGAGAAAGATGGCAGTGCCGATGCCTAAAGGAGCTCCGATGATCAACCCTCCCAATGTGGTCATGACTGTGCCACATAGGAAAGCGAGTATTCCATACTGATTTCTGTCAGGATTCCATTTGGTGGAGAATAGAATATTGGTTATCCCGACTTTGGTCAAAGCCTCCATGCTCTCGCTAATAATAAAGTAAAAGATCAGCGCTATGGCGAGAAAGGAAAGAGACGCGCATATCAATGTAAGGGCTTTAATATAACTATCACCCGATGACTTGAAAAAATTTTTCATAACTGTTCAACCTTTTCTTAACTGACCCTAAAGTTCGATAACTGGGATATACTCCTTAGAGACTACTTCTCTCTGGAAATCCTCGGATAATATATATTCAATGAAGTCGGCCACCCTGCCAGAAGGTTCTCCTTTGGTAAACATGTGCAGGAAACGAGATAAAGGATATATTCCTTTTTTGGCGCTCTCCGCTCCAGGCTCTGCACCTTCGAGTTTAATGGCTTTAACAGTGGAGTTTACATAGCCTATGGATATATAACCGATGGAGTTCTTCGTGGAGGCCACAGTCTCACGCATAATTCCGTTGCTGTTGCACTCTATAGCTGATCCTGTCGGGTCTTCGCCGCCCAGCACAACTTTATCGAACATCTCTCTGGTGCCCGAGGCTCTGTCTCTCATCACCACCATTATGGGCTCATCTGCCCCCCCTAGGTCCTTCCAATTGACCACCTCTCCAGTGAAGATTTCTTTAATCTGCTCTCTGGTTAGGTTCTCTACCCTTACATCTGGATGGACGATGACGGCAATGACGTCTAGAGCTATTTTATAATCAACCAGGTCACCCTTATTCTCTCCTTCCTTGAGATCACGGGAACTATTGGCGATGTCCATGATTCCTTCATTTAGCTGAGCAATGCCCACGCTGGAACCCCCACCCTGCACCAAGACCGTGCTCCCGGGATATATTGCCATGAAGCGGTTGGCCGCTTCCTGGACCATGGGCAGAAGGGTGGTGGAGCCTGAAACCCTGATTAGCCCTCCTCTCCGTAGGGAACAGCCTGGGTTAAGTAGTGATAGAGAAAGCACCAGAAGAATGGAGAAAGCGAGGCGTTGTGGCAAACGGAATAACCTTCTCTCCTCAGGGCGCATAAACTTAACCGCCTTCAGATTATGGCTGAATACAAAGACTCCTACGTATATGGCTATCTATACATTGAAATAGCAAAAGCTTCATTTTAGGTTAAGAAAAGGTTAAGGTTAGGTTAAGAAAATGGTTTGCAGAAACAAGATATTGATTAGCAACTTGAGTTGAGTAAGATCAACGCTGTTTCGCAGTTCAGTAAGTCACTATATTATTGCTTAAAAATATTACATATTGTAATTTCATTCTGCGTGCCCAGTGACCAAGAAGCGTAAGTGTTCTCCCATGTCCACTGCGTGATCGGCGATCCTTTCGATAAAACGAGAGATCATCACCACTCGGATGATCAAGTCCAACTCTTTTGAAGAATCCTTATCGAATGCGGTGAAAAACGACCTGTTGATATGGTCAATCTTCTCGTCCATCTGGTTCAAATTGTCCACCAGATCCAGGTTCATGCGCATAAAAGCCTCCATAGTCAAGGTGAGCATTTTCTTGGAGTGTTCAAACATGGTTTCTATTCCCTCTTGAATCCAAGTTGAGATCTCAATTCCCTCTAAATTCTTAATTGCCTTGCAGATGTTCACGCAGAGATCCGCCACCCTTTCCAGATGTTGAGCCATGCGCATGATAACCACTATGAGTCTCAAATCGCTTGCTACAGGAGCCTGGCGGGCTAACAGCTCTATACCCTCTTCTTCGATGTGGGAGCGATAAAAATCGATGACGTCATCGTGATTTATGACTTCACTGGCTTTGGCGACGTCGAGGCGTTTGAAGGCTTTTCTAGTTTCCTCAAGGATGTCAAGGGTCTTCACCATCATTCTCAGTAATTCATAATATAGATCATCAAGTTGTTGGTGAAACGCCTTCCGAGGTTCCAAAGCTTCTTTTTTCATGTTTTACCGCCGATCGTTCTCAAATAATTCTTTTATCCAAACCTTCCCGTGATATATCTCTCGGTGCGATAATCACTTGGATTGGTGAAGATCTTGTTGGTGTCGCTATATTCGATCAGTCTGCCCGGCTCGCCTTGTACTTCCATGAGCAGAAAGGCGGTGATATCGCTTATGCGGGCGGCTTGCTGCATATTATGAGTTACGATGACGATAGTGTAGTTCTCTTTCAATTCTATAAGCAAATCCTCGATCTTCTGAGTGGCTACAGGGTCCAGCGCGGAACACGGCTCGTCGAAAAGAATTACCTCTGGCTGTACAGCTAGCGCTCTGGCTATGCAAAGCCTCTGTTGTTGGCCGCCGGATAAAGAAAGGGCCGATGTCCTGAGCTTGTCCTTCACTTCGTCCCACAAGGCCGCTTTCTTTAGGCTGGCCTCCACTATCTCATCCATCTCTTTTTTGTTATCGATCCCCATTACCTGGGGGCCAAAGGATACGTTATCGTAAACACTCTTGGGAAATGGGTTAGGCTTCTGGAACACCATACCTACCCTTCTACGCAGCTCGATTACTTCGCAGCTGGGGTTGTATATGTTTTCTCCGTCCAATAAAATCTCGCCTTCCACCTTAGAATTGGGGATTAAATCGTTCATGCGATTGATACAGCGCAGCAAGGAACTTTTCCCGCATCCTGAGGGTCCGATCAAGGCGACTATACTTCGGCATGGGATGCTCATGGTTATATTCTCTAAAACTTTAAAGGAATCGTAATACATAGATAGATCGCGGATTTCGATCTTGTTTCCCAACTTGGCCATCTCTTTGCCCACTTCTTTGTCTTTTTCAACGATTAAATTTTCCACTTCCAAGTTGCTTTTCATATCATTAAATGGACTTAACTCAGTCCTTTCCTCCTCCGGTAGAATTTCCCAATATACCTGGCGACTAAGTTCACCACAAGCACCATGAGCAGTAAAAAGGCTGCCCCACCGTTGACTATGTTCCGATAGTCAGGAACCAGCGCTTCCGACTGGGTGTACCAGATATTCACCGCTAGAGGCGCGGCTGTTTGGAAGGGATTTAGTGGAATCTTGCGGATGAAAGTTCCGGTGGTGAATATCAGCGCCGCAGATTCTCCCATGATTCTCCCTATAGAAAGTACCGTGCCGGTGATAATTCCTGGTAAGGAGCTGGGCACCACCACCTGACGCACCGTGGTCCAGCGGCTCGCTCCTAAGCTCAGAGATGCCTCTCTGTAAGTTTTAGGAACTGATTTCAAACTCTCTTCGGCGCTGCGCATCAAGGTGGGGAGATTTAGCAAGGCTAAGGTGAAAGCTCCAGAGATGAGGCAGTAACCCCACCCCAGCCTGACCACGAATATAGCCAATCCAAAGAGGCCAAAGACGATGGAGGGTAGGGAAGAGAGACTGTCTGCGCAGAAACGGATAAACCTGGTTATTTTGCCCCCCCTGGAATATTCGGCCAGATAAATGGCGGCTCCTAGAGATAGAGGCAGGGATATGAGCAAAGTGAGAACTGCTAGGTAGATGGAGGAAACGATCATAGGAAGAATTCCTCCCCCCTCCTTCATGGCTTCCGGTTTTCCCAAAAAAAAGGAGGGTTTCAAAGCTATGAACAAGCCACGCGCGAATATCTCCCCCACAATGATGAATAAGATGCCCACCGAAATCATGCCTAAAATCCAAAAGAAAAAAGTGGCTATGCGATCCACCCTTGTAGCCTTCACCGAACTGTCTCCTTCTTCTCGCGGGAGACCAGTCTTATGGTGAGAATAAGCAGCATGGCTAATATGAGTAAAATCAAACCTTGCGCGAAGAGAGCAGAGCGAAAAACCCCAGAGGATTCCCCCATATCGGTTACGATTCTGGCGGCTAGAGTGCTGGTTCCATTGGTGAGCGAAAAGGTCAGTTGTCGCGAGTTGCCAATAACCATTTGCACCGCCATAGCCTCGCCTATGGCTCTCCCCATACCAAGAATCACGGCCACCAGAACCCCTCGGCGGGCAGCTGGGAGCAATACTTTATATATAGTCTGCCAGCGGGTAGCCCCCATTCCATAAGCCGCTTCCTTTAACTCCGAAGGTAGCGCTCTTAACGATTCCAAGCTCAGTGCAGCGATGGTGGGAAGTACCATAACTCCTAGTACTAGGGAAGCGGCCAAGATGCCAAAACCAGAGGTATCGGTCAATCTGCCGATCATAGGAACTAATAAGGTCAAACCGAACCAGCCGATCACCACCGAAGGTATAGAGGCGATGAGCTCGATTCCTCTTCCGATGGCTGTTCCTATTTTTGGAGGGGCGATCTGGTCGATGAATATAGCAGACCCTATGCCCAGAGGAGCGCCAACCAGCAGCCCTCCTAGGGTGGTGTAAAGGGTCCCCACGACGAATGGAAGCATACCATAGTTTCCGGCTTCCGGATGTGAGACGTCAGGGTTCCAGTGGGTGGAGAAGAGGTTAGGGAGACCTAGCCTAGTGAACGCTGGAAGACTTTCCCTGAAGACGAAAATGAAGATGAGTAAGAGTCCTACGAAGGTAACGGAGGCGCATATCATGAGCAACACCTTAATATGCAGTTCCCGTTTCCTGATGCTTCGTAGGTAATCCATGGCTTGTTTTATAAATAGGCTGGGCCCGGAAATACTCAACATTCCGGACCCTCTCACTTCATTATGGTTCACCCTGCATCATTCTCGATATTACGCGAACCGATATCATTCCTATCCCAGAAGGCCCATGCGAAAAATTTTTACTTTCATCCAAATGCTTTCCTTTACTGCTACGCAGACGTTTATTAAATGGATTGCATGGGAATATATTCTTTCGCCACAACCTCATTCTGGAATTCTGAGGAGAGCACATAGTCGATAAAGCCCTTTACCGCACCGGATGGCTCTCCTTTGGTAAACATGTGTAGATAGCGCGTTAAAGTGTAGGTATGGCTCTTGGCAGTCTCCAGATTGGCTTCCACTCCGTTGTATTTAACTGCTTTTATAGACTTGTTCAGATACCCCAATGAAATATAACCAATGGAGTTTTTAGTAGAGGACACCGTCTCCCTCACCAGTCCATTACTATTGCATTCGATAGCGTTCTTGGCCGATTCTTTCTTTTCCAGAGCGTGCTCATCGAACATCTCCCTGGTTCCGGAAGCCTTATCCCTTACCACTACTACGATGGCGGCGTCAGGCCCTCCCACCTCTTTCCAATTGGTAATCTTGCCGGTGAAGATATCTTTGACTTGCTCTTTAGAAAGGTTGTCCACGGGTATATCGGGATGTACAACCACCACCACCACATCCAAAGCGATTTTGTGATCAACTAAGGAACCATCATTTTCATCTTTCTTCAGTTCACGAGAAGAATTCCCGATGTCCACAACTCCTTCCTTAACCTGGGTAATACCTACACTGGAGCCACCTCCCTGCACGTCTACGGTTACGCTGGAATGACGCTCCATGAAGCGGTTGGCAGCTTCTAACGCCAGAGGCAACACTGTGGTGGATCCAGATAATTTAACTGTCCCAGAATATGTTTCCCCTTGCTTGTTGCCGCAACCGGCTAGCGAGATGGAGATGGCCACCAGGACCGCGATCATTCCCAAGGCAATTCGGCTTGCAAATCTTATACGCATACCATCCTCCTTTTCATCGACTAAATCATTACCGAATTTTGCCGAACTTCCAGGATAATTCAAGCACGTGTAGCTGAACATGGACTTAAGGTTTGGAAAAATTTAGATATAAATAATGTAAAAATTTGGTTAAACGGTCTGGCGATTGATGTTGGAGAATTTCATAAGAATATTTCGATCGGAAACTTTAAATTTTGTTGAAATGAGCAAGAAGTTAGCCTTTGGCATAAGTTTATAGCGGTATTTTGATTGGCTTTTCAGGTGGGAGTAGGCAAGCTGATGGTAAAAGTGGAACCTTCTCCTTCGCGACTTTTGACCGATATCTGCCCACCATGGAATTCTACGACATGCTTGACGATGGAGAGCCCCAACCCAGTTCCCCCGGTATCCCTCGATCTGGCCTTGTCCACTCTGTAGAAACGCTCGAAAATTCTGTTTAAATCCTTTTTGGGGATACCGGTTCCAGTGTCGGATATATTGATCAAAAGCTCGCCTCCCAACTCTTCAATGTTCACCTCGACCTTGCCACCTTCCCGGTTGTATTTAATGGCGTTATCTAGAAGGTTGGAAATTGCGGTCTTGACCATGGATGCGTTCCCGTAGAAGGTTATATCCGCTTCTGGATTTCTTAGAAATAATTTCACCCCGTATTTCTCCGCCAATGCAGCCTTTTCCACCACCGCCTCACTCACGATTTCAGAGGCGGAGACAAGTTCCTCTTC
Organism: Candidatus Geothermincola primus; assembly: GCA_015711725.1. Classification (GTDB taxonomy): domain Bacteria; phylum Actinomycetota; class Geothermincolia; order Geothermincolales; family Geothermincolaceae; genus Geothermincola; species Geothermincola primus. Next base: position 17,839 of record JACVIX010000028.1, read on the forward strand.
CAGAGTTATTTCCTCAGATTCAAGCCGGGAAAGGGTAAGAAGGTCGTCTATGATGTTGGCGAGGCGTTGTGATTCCTTGTCCAGGTCCGCGATAAATCTCTGGGCTCTTTCCTTCTCCTCAATGGCCCCCGATTGAAGTGCCTCCGTAAGAGCACGAATATTCGACACTGGCGTTCGCAGTTCGTGGGAGACGTTCACAATAAAATCACGTCGTATCCTCTCCAATCTCCTTGTAGGAGTGATATCATCAAGGACGCAGATAACCCCGATGATGTTACCATCCTCCATGATGATGGGGTTGGCCCGCACCGACAAAGTTCTTTTACGGGGAGTAAAAATATCAATCTCCAGGCTAACTCCTTTACCTTCCCTTGCTTCCTCCACTGCTTGATCGATGGCGGTTGCTGGATGTATCTCCGTGAGGGTTTTACCCAAAGCGTAATCACGAGTTACTCCTAAGACCCTTTCACCGGCAGGATTGATGAGATTTACCTTTCCATCGCTGTCAAGAGCCAGGATGCCAGTTTCAATGCTGGCGAGAATAGTCTCCAATCTCTCTTTTTCCATCTCCAGCATATGGTAATTTTCCCTTATTCTTATGGCTATGGTTTCTAGATTTTGCGCGAAATCGAACAACTCCCCAAGTTGAGGTAGAGGCATGGCCTCAAGTTTTTTCTTAAGAACCAGGCTTTCCAAGGCGTTTCCCATCTCCTCCAAGTCTGAGGAGATCACTCGTTGTATCCGCAAGCTTACGATCAGGATGGCCGCAAGGATAAAGACCAGGCTACCCATCAGTATTGGCCAATCTTTCAAAATTGAAGGAGTAAACATGTACAGTATCAGGGTGGTGATAATCAAAAGAATGGCCACCGTGATGCCATACCGGTACAGAAGTAGTTTCTTTAGGGTTTTCATGAGCTATTCTTACTCTCAGGCTTAACCAAACGGTATCCTATACCCCTCACCGTCTGGATGTAGCGAGGACGGGAAGGTTCTTCCTCGATTTTGGAGCGGAGGTGTCGGATATGCACGTCCAAAGTCTTGGTTGATCCGTAGAAATTCCCGCCCCAGACCTGGGTAATAAGGTACTCCCTAGGCAAGGCCTTCTCTGGATGGCGCATGAACAGCTCGAGCAGACTGTATTCCAGGGGTGTGAGGTGCAACACCTCACCTCGACGGGTAACTTCGTGTCTCTCCCGGTCCATGATGATGTCTTCCCAACTTAAATGCGTCGCCGTATCTTCTGTAATCTTCTCCGACCTGCGCAAAACCGCCTTGATGCGAGCGATGAGCTCCCGCATGTTGAACGGTTTGGTGATATAATCGTCAGCACCTAGCTCCAGGCCTAGGATCTTATCAACTTGGGAATCCTTAGCGGTAAGCATGATAATAGGAACAGACGATTCTTTCCTGATATCTTTACAAACATCTATCCCGTCCACTCCGGGAAGCATGAGGTCCAAGAGGACCAGGTCGATATCCCCCTCCTTAAACTTATCAAGGCCTGATTTTCCGTCGTAAGAAGCTTCCACCCTATATCCCTCTTTTTCCAGAGTGAATTTTAAGGCTTCGACAAGTGGCTTCTCGTCTTCGATAATAAGAATCTTTTTCATCTGCCTACTCCTATCGTTACTATAATAGCATTGCCCTAAACTTTCGAGAAATAATCCTAAACCTTTTCTGATGAAGGGAGTAATTAAGGTTTGTGATTTGAGAAAAAATACTTTATAAATTTATTTAAAAGATAGTTAGAATTGGATATGAGTTTCCCTATAGGGAGGTATCATGAGAACTTTATGTAAGACGATGATGCTTGTGGGGCTATTCTTACTGATGATGGGATTGCTCTTTTCAACTCTGGCTATAGCCCAGCAACAGACTCCTCCCACGGAACAACAACCCTATCCCCCGCAACAACAGCCTGTGCCCTTGAAAGCTTACTTCTATCTACATGATGAATTGGTGGGGGTGGAGGAGGACATCCCGGGTGGTGGCCAGATGACCGAGTTCATCATAAATAAATTGCTAGAAGGGCCAACTGAGGAACAGAAAGCGCAGGGCTATATAACTTACATTCCCCAAGGGGTAAAGCTCCTCTACTCCACAAAATCCACTGTGTCTAGCGAGTATTCGGTGACCCTCAGCTCCGACCTGTTAAATCTAAAACATGACCAAGAGAAGGCCAAATTGGCAATGGAACAGATTTATAGGACCCTAAAAGAGGCCTCACAGGCACAGGTAGTAAAGATTTTCGTGGATGCCGGGGAAGGGCAGACATCCAATCCTCAGGACGCTTATGAGTTACTGGGAATCGCGGAGAAGAAGCAGGCAGCTTCTTCCCATGCTCTTCTCGTCGTATCCATCATCATAGCTGTGCTAGTAGCGTTGGCTCTGGTTTTACTTGCCGTTTTCATACCTTTGCGCCGGAGACGGGCAGCTGTGGCCAAGAGGCCTGCTCCTACCAGAAGGAAGAGCGCAAAGGTGAAGAGATAGGGCTATGGTCAAGATTTACAGGCGCGATAAATATTTGCATAATGTAATATTCCTTTTTTCTTTGATGGCTCTTCTTTGCTGTCTGGCCTTTAGCTTTTCCAGTTGCGCTAGCAGCCAGCGGACCATCGACGGACAAAATAGCGAGATTGATCTGCCAGAAAAAGATAAACTGGAGAAAATAGCGCTGAGTATAGATATGAACAGGATGTTGAAGGATATCGCCTTCCTATCTTCCGAGGAGATGAGGGGAAGACCGGCCGGGTCGCCAGCCAATCAGGAAATCTCCAACTATATCGAAGAGGTATTCCGGAGCTTGGGACTGCAGCCTTTCAACGATCTGGGGTTGGAAGATTTAAGGCAGGAATTTCTGATTCCCTCATCTCGTTGTTATCTGGAATCGCCGCCGGAGAGAGAAGAAGCTATCAGGATAAATAACATTATCGGGGTTATCCCAGGATCATCTCGAAAGGATATGTACATTATCTTCGCCGCCAACTTCGATGGGATAGGAATAGATATGCAAACCGGCAAGCATTATCCAGGCGCTGATTACAACGCTTCGGGTGTAAGCGCCGTGGTTGAACTGGCGCGGGCCTTCTCTAAGATGGGAGAAACACCCCCGGCTACCCTAGTTTTTGCCGCTCTCAATGGTGACGAATGTGGAAACTTCGGATCACAAGCTCTGGCCAATGTGATTGAGAAGAGTAACTTGAAAGACAAGGTCTCAATTATCTACTTGGAGGGACTGGGTGGTGGAAGCGGTGATTACATGGATATATGGGACAATAATTATAAAAAGAACCAACTTATGGTCGAGGCAGTAGATGACGCCGCGCGATTTATGCGGGTAACCCTAGAAATAAACGGAATAAACGAGGGAAGTTCAGGTAACCTTTTCTTCGTATACCACATACCCTGCGTCATTTGCGACTGGTCCTGGTGTGAGAGGAGCGACCATCCTGATTACCACAAGACCTCGGATACTGTGGACAAGCTGAGCAGGGAAGGGCTGCTAAAATCTACCCAAGTAGTGGGAATAGGCGGCTACCTTATCGCACTGCGCTCTTCCTGATGGCAGAATTCTATATTTGATGGGTGAGGATAGGACATTCTTGTTGATTATTCCAATATAATGTTTTAGCCATCGTTTCCAAGGATTTGTTTTATTTTACGATATGTATATTTGAATCCTCTTATCTGCTCTTCCAGCAAAAAGCTTCAGGGAGATTGATTTTTTTGTGCCTAGGATTGTGAGTCAACCTATTATGGAGTGCTTGTGCCGTTGGTCTTAATGAAGAAATAGAGAGATGAGTTGATTAAGCTGAACTCGTATATTGTTAGTTATATAAAGATATTGTAATAGTGTTTTGTCAACGCTTCTAAAAGTATATCGAGGAATGAGTCTTTTGACTAGTTGGGTGGGAACTCTGTGATATATTTTCATCTATTTTGAAGATGGAAATTAGGGATTATGGGAAGGGAGACAAAGGTAATCTCACCTTGAACCTAATTTTAAGGATATACCAGATTATCAAAGGTAGAAATGCTCTACCCTTTTTCCTTCCGTTTCCTTCATGCGGTTTATCCAGATGAAAGGATGCAGTATCTCCTCGTAGCTGGGGAGATTCTCCTCTCTTTTCCATGCAAAGTTGAGGAAAGATAAACCTTCTTTCTCCTCCACCTCTCGGCAGAAGAGCTCCCCTATTTGATATTGCTGCAACTTCAAGTCGAAACCTAGCATGCGCTGGATAAACCGCTCTGCGCCTGTTCTGGATTCTCGACGACGACGGAAGGCTTTGCTCATCTCCTCATAAGAGGGAAGGATGTCCCTTCCCACCTTATCCATGACGAAATTACTGTAGCCCTCGACCAAAGACATAAACGCCTGAATCTTATTGAGGACTTCTTTCTGCTCCGGGGTGTGGATAACCGAGATAAGGCCTCCGCTGTTGATGATCTCATTGAGCCGTTGTGGGTTTCTAAACTCTTCCGGACGCAACCTCATGCCCATCTCTTCCAAGCGCAGGGAGATGCTGTGGAAATATTCCTCCATCAGATTGCGCATGTATCCTCGAAGCCAGGGGAACGCCGCAAATTCGAAGGCATGGGTCACCTCGTGTAAAGTTATCCATAGCCTGAACTCGTCCGGGACCAATCTCATCTTCTCCTCGGCCATATGCAGGTTGGGGTAGACGATATACAGCTTTCCCTTATCCTCCAACCGAGGTAGCCCAAGGTCGAACTGGCCGAGCACGTTACGGGCCAGGTATCCCATTACCAATCCGATCTGTACGGTGAGCAAACCCTTGGTCATGCGCCTCCCCATCTTTAAAGACTTATGTCGTTGGTCTTCCAGGTTTTTTAAAGCTTTGGAATAACTGTCGGCTAGGGGTTCGAAGATAAGCTTGAAACTGGAGAGATTTGCCCTTATCCAAGCTGGGCGATCCAGCACGTGTAGGGGGCCCAGAGGTTCCTTGGGTTGCAAGCCCGTGAAGCTTTCCACCAGCCATTCGCTTCTTTGAGCGATGCCGGCGAAATAATCCCTCAATTCCTTATTTAAAGAGGGCGAGGGTGCCCCATCTGCCATGGAGACAATCTCGGCTATCTCCTCTGATTGCTTCCAGTCGATGAAATCATCGTTATCGCTGGTAAAGGCATTTTTCAGCGATCGAAATAGGGGCGCTCTTGTCACCATTCTCTCGGCGAACTGATTTATCCATCTAATGCTTTCGTCCCAGAGGTTATCTTTTTCCTGATTTTTTCGCATCTTTAACGATCACCTCAATTTAGATTATAAAGGTTTGCAAGATTTTAAACTATGACCCCCTTTGTATATGGGTGTGGTTATCGGGAGAGCGAACGAGGGCGAAGGTCTTTGAATAGAGAGGGCGTTTTTGGTTTGAACCCGTCATCGCATGATGTGACGTAATAAAGGAAGTGTCAGTATTGATAGATCAGCATGCCTTAAACATTATCGGCGTCAATGGCGATTTCAGCTATAGGTATCTTTTTGGTGTAATAGGCACCCATGCATCTTCCCAATTTTATCTCATGTACGAGTTCTTCCTCGTTAGCGGGGCTTCGTTCGAAGAATGTTAGGCATTTACCTAGTTGGTGATGGGCATGGGCATCGCTTCCCCCTACGCTGGGAAGATAAAACTTAGCTGATTTATCCCAGGCGAGTAGATTGCTTTTATGAGAACAGCTGCCGTTATGCGTCTCAATAGCGTCTACCATAGATAATATTTCGTCACTAACGTAACCTTTAAATAGGCTGCGGTGACCCCAGAAACCCCTGAAAGGATGAGCAGCTATGATTATTCCCCCCTCATCCTTGACAGTTTGGTAAAGCAAGTGGAAGTCCATCTCTTTCTTTAGGGATCGGTGCGCTCCGTATATGAGCATATCCCCCGCGGGGGTATGAATCTCTATTCCCCGGAAAATAAGTAAACCGTGGTCTTTTGCAATTTCCATGGCCTCTTTTAAATCCCATTTAGCGCCATGCTCGGTGATACCTATGCCATCGAGACCTAAAGATTTTGCTCTTTGTATCAACATATTCGGTTTAAGTTCGCTGCAGGATGAGAATCTGCAGGTGTGAACGTGCAAATCAACTAGCATATGCTCACCTCAATTATCATTTATCATAAATAATTATATTTATTATAAATATTGATTATTCTAACATATATAGCAATTAGTAATTCAAACTTATTGGGTTTCTTCAGATATGATTTAGCGCGAGAATAACCATAAAACTTTCTAGTGCTGGAAAGGTTCATTTCTGGGTGATTTCCATTTAATTTAAAAAGTTTTTATGAGAGATTTAATGGTTTAATAGCGCTTAAGCGCTTTGGTGTTAGCATACTATCTCTTACAAGGGTGCGATTGCGTTGTATTGCAGAGATTTGAAATTAGCGTTGCGACCCAGAGATGGCGATGCGTTCATGAAGTCGAAGGATACAAGAATAAACCCATCAAGATCTGAGAGATTTTTTCACCTTGTTATTATCGTCTAGGATATTTGTCCATATGGTCGCTTTTTTCAAAATACAAGAGCAAGAATTCATCCTATTGCTGGTTCCTGTAGTTTTCAGGAAATCTCACTTTCGTTTCTTCCTTCAAGTAGGTATAAAGCCTCGGTGTGAGTTGGGCGTATAATAATTACATCTATAAAATTATTATTCTATTCGAATGGAGGAAAAGGGGTTGCGTCTGGCCATCGTACATGGGTATTTATTGAGAGGTACAGGCTCCAACCTTTTCGTTGCCAACCTTTGCAGAATGTTATGCTCTCAGGGACATGACGTTACCCTTTTCTGCCAGGAAACAAACGCCCAAGAGCTTGATTTCATCTCCCGATGGTATGAGTTTACTCCCGATAATCGTGACTTGCGGCTGCGTTTTTCCCGTGAAACCCCGTATCCCGGGGAGTGTCATTGTTATCGGCCTGATTTGGGGGGACTACTACCCGTCTTTGTCAGAGACAATTATCCAGGCTATGTGGTAAAGGAGTTCATCGATCTTACACATGAGGAGATAGAGGAGTATATCGAGCGCAATATAACCGCCCTGAGAACGGTTTTTCAGAAACGGCTTCCACAGCTAATCCAGTCCAACCACACTATCATGCAACCGGTGTACGCGGCACGGGCTTTAAGGGGGTTGGAGCCATGCTTCCATGTGATGACCGTGCATGGCAGCTGCCTCAATTTCTCGGTGCGAAAAAGCGAGATGCTTCGGGAATATGCGCTAGAGGCAATTTCCTCAGTGCACCGTATTGTATTCGTCAGCGAGCATTCCAAAATGGAGTTCCTGGATTTCTTCCATGATGAGGGGAAGGCCGCGGCAAAATCGCTAGTGATACCAGTGGGGGTAAACACCGATGAGTTCACCCCCTTATCTCCGACGGAGGAGAAAGAGGAGCGCATAGAGAGGCTTGTAAGCAAGCTTAGGAAGCAATGGAATGGTGGAAAGGGGCGGACCGCAGAACAGAGAGATGAATTCGCTCAGAAGGTTACTTCTGCCGCCTATGGGGAAGATCTGATCCCCATGATAGCGAATCTGAGGGCACAGGCTGATGAGTGGGTTCCTGACTGTGATGCTGGAGAAAGGTTAAAACAGGTGGACTGGAAAAATTCCCAAATAATCATCTTTTCCGGGAAGTATCTATGGACAAAAGGTGCGCATCTGCTCATCGCGGCCGCCCCTTTGGTATTGCGGGAAAACCCTAGGGCATATTTCATCCTTGTGGGATTCGGCGCATATCGTGGGTATCTGGAGTCTTTGGTGGCCTCGCTGGCAGGCGGACGGCTTGATCTTTTTCAC
>JACVIX010000029.1 GCA_015711725.1 Candidatus Geothermincola primus
CGATCTCGCCCACTTCCCCCGTCTTCAGTTCACGGTCGTTTTCGTCGAAGATGGTCACCTCCATACCCTCAAGGGGAATGCCGATGGAGCCCGGTTTTCCTCGCCCCATAGGGTTAGCCACGCATCCCCCGGAGCTCTCGGTGAGTCCGTAAGCCTCGATGATGGGAAAGCCGAAACGAGCTTCGCATTCCTTGAGCTCCTGCTCGGGTATGGGAGCGGCTCCGGAGATAGCTACCTTGACTCGGGAGGTATCCGCTTGTGCCGCTTCCGGCATGTTGAGCAGGATAGTCCACATGGTGGGCACGATGTAGAATCCCGTGACTTTTTCCTCCTCTACCAGCGGCCAGAATTCCCCGGCGGAGAAGGAGGTGCGTAACACCACCGTTGCGCCTTGGAAAAGGCAGGGGAGAAAAAGGTCGCATAGCCCCCCGGTGAAGAAGAGGGGGAGGACGCAGAGGACGATGTCTTCGCTGGAAAGGTTTACCAGTCGCACCTTGCTCCGGGAGGCGAAGAGTAAGCCGCCGTGGGTGAGCAAAGCGCCCTTGGGAATCCCGGTGGTTCCAGAGGTGTACATAATCAGAGCTTCATCTCCTCTGGTTATCTCCACCTCTTCCTCCAGCTCCGTGGGATATTTACTCAGTATCTTTTCGATGGTCATGGTCTCGATACTGGTTTGGGATGCATCTCCCACGGTGATGATCCTCTGCACAGAGGGCATCTTTCCCTGGAGGGCTTGGGGGATAAAGAGGAAGCGGTCCTCAAATGCCATCACCACCGGCTGGGAATCCTGAATCAAGCTCTCCACCTCCCGTTCTAGCCACCAGTTATTCACCGGTCCCGCCAGCGCTCCGATCTTGGCCGCTCCCAGGATGAGATAGATGTATTCGGGACGGTTGCCCACCATGATGGAGACGATATCGCCTTTCTTCACCCCCGCATCCAGCAGGAAGTTGGCCACTTGGTTGGTGCGCTCATCCAGCTCCCGATAGGTAATAGTTTGGCCATAGAACTTAAGGCAGGGATGTTCTCCCTGCTTTTCTGAGTGTTCTCTTAGAAGGTCCCTTAAATTCTCCATGGCTTATCACCTCCGTTTTGAGACATTTTCCTAAATCTATTCCCTTAATGGCCTAGGAGTAAACTTTACATAATGTAAAATGATAAATCGCATATTATAGAGGCGAAAAGGTCATAGATATGGCGAAAGATGCCCTTTACATTAGTCCTTATGAAGGGTTGAGCTCAGCTCAAGTGCAGATGGCCACCTCTAAGTCGTATAAAGTTTTTATCCCTCGGCACACATATTTACATGATGTGGAAAATGGTTTTTAGATATGGCGAAAGATGCCCTTTACATTAGTCCTTATGAAGGGTTGAGCTCAGCTCAAGTGCAGATGGCCACCTCTAAGTCGTATAAAGTTTTTATCCCTCGGCGTAAATCCTCGATGGAGATCTTTTCGTCCACACCGTGAACCGAGCCCAGGGCTTCCAAATCTAGAAGAACAGGAATGAAGCCATAGGTGGGAACCCCCAGGCTGCGGAAGAAGCGAGAGTCGGATAAGCCAGGAAGGATCAGGGGGGTGACGATACCTTCGGGGTAGTTTTGCTGGATAGCCTCGGCAATGGCCTCGAAAAAGGGGCTTTTTATGGGAGATTCGGGGGCGGGTTCTCCCCCCATAATCCTCTCGATTTCCACCTCCTCATCGTTGAGAGCTTCCCTTATATACGAGAGGAACTCCTCGGCCGAGGTATCCGGCAGCAGCCGACAATCCAGTTGAGCTTCGGCTTCATCTGGAATTACGTTGATTTTTACTCCCGCTCGCATCATGCTTAGGCTAAATGTGTCCCGCAGGATGGCGTTGAGCGAGGGCACGGCAGTTAGATTGTACTCTTCGATCAACCTCTTGAGGCTTTCCGCGCTGAAGTCCTCAGCGTAAGGTTTGAGAATATCCCAATGTCGCGCCAGGCATTTGAAGATCTCCTCCACGATGGGGGTGATTCTTATAGGTCGGGGACGATTTAGCAGCCTGTCCAGAGCGTGCACCAAATTTTCTAAGGCTCCCCGCCCGCTGGGCATGGAACCATGACCTCCCTGCCCCCGGCGGGTGAGCTTGAGCCAGAGTCCATACTTCTCGCTGGTGGCTACCATCATGAGGGGATGTTCGGGCACCAAGTTCTTGTATCCGCCTCCTCCCTCATTGATCACCACGTCCGCCTCCAGCTCATCCGGGAAGTTTTTAAGCAGATATTCTATTCCCTTCTTACCTCCCTCCTCCTCGTCGGCGGCCGCCAGGAATACCAGGTCCCTGCGTAGCTTGAGGCTCTGGCGGCGAGCCAGGATAAAGGCGGCAAGCTCCATGATTCCCATACCTTTCATGTCCAGCGCTCCCCGGCCCCAGATATATCCCTCGGCGATCTTTCCGGAGAAAGGAGGATAGGTCCACCTAGCGGGGTCGGCGGGCACCACGTCCACGTGATTAAGCAAGATGAGGGGTTTGCCCTCCCCATCTCCCTCAAGACGAGCCAGAAGGTTGGTCCTTTGCGGCGCGCTCTCTATTACGCGAAACTCGATCCCCTCCTCTGCTAAGATAGAGCCGAGAAAATCAGTGCCTTCCCTCTCCCTTCCTGGTGGATTGCTGGTATCTATACTTAAATACTTGCTCAGCCAGGATGCCGCCTCATCGGTTATCCCATCCCAGTCAATCGGCCGGTCTTTCCCAGACATAATTGATTCCCCCATTTTCCTGGACGGTTGGTCTAATTGTCTCCATCGCAATCATCATATACTTAAACGAAACGATAATAATAACATATCGTCAATTTTAGATGCTTATGACCACTACTTTTCCGTAGGGAGCTGTAGGGATTCGCCGGAAGGGATGGACCTATCTCGGGTTTGCGCTTTCCCGCTTCAATATCGCGAATCCCAATCAACCCACGTCTCTTTCGCTAAGTATGGCGGCGCCCAAATCCAGGTGGTTCGCCTTGGGTTCTGACCAGTCCTCTCTTGTGCGTATCTCCATGGCTTTCGAGGGGCAGTGGGAGACGCAGAGCCCGCAACCTATGCATCTTTCCTGGTCTATCTGGGCTATCTCTTCCTGAACACTAATGGCCCCTACCTGGCATATCTCCACGCAGGTCTCGCAACCATTGCAGAGGTCTTCGTCTATCGTGGGGAGGTACCTGCTGTTTCCCACTACCGACTTGGGATAACCTAGCTTGGTTATGGCTCCCAGGAAGCCGCAACAGCACCCACAGCAGTTGCAGATGAAGCCGATCTTATCCTGAACGTTGTCGGTGACGTGCACCAATCCGGCTTTTTCCGCTCTATCCAGCGCGTCCAACATCATCTCCTTGCTGGCTTTCCTGGCGTACCCCCGCTTGACCAAGAACTCTGCGAAGGGACCGAATACCATGCACACGTCCTTGGGGCGTCCGCAGGAACGTCCTAGCAGCTCCGCCTCGTGGCGGCAGAAGCAGTTGGTCAACGCCATATATACGGAGTCCTTGATGTAGGCGCTTACTCTCTCATAAGGAAGCACCTCTTGTTTGGGGACGATCTCCTCTTCCACGGGCAAAATGCGGGTGAGAGGCGTCTTGAAAGTGAAGGTTTTGTCCCTCCACCCTTCGTGATAATAGGCGTCGAAGAGTTCCGCCACTTTCTTCTTGGTGGGATTCACCTCCGCCTTCATGAATTGCATCTCAAAGATTCCCGGTAGCAGAGGCAGAAGATTATAGCATTTTTCCTCTCCGGCGCGTTCGCGACAGTAAACTAATCCTTTATCCGCCATCCTTTCCAACAGGGTTTCCAGCTCTCCCTTCTCCCTTCCAAGGCGGGTGGCGATGTCGCTCAGCCGTTCAGGATTGGAGGAGAGATGCAGGGCGAGTTCCGCCTCATCTTCATCGAAGATGATGCGCAGCAGGTTGAGCAGGTTGTCGGAGGGAGGAGCGCCCAAAGGGAACTTGTCCATACGTTCCATAAGTTTTGCGTATAGGTCATCCATCTGAATTTCCTCCTAATACTAGAGAAATTTCGCCTGTAGTATCATTACATATTACCATAGCGTACTTGAGGAGACCATGATCATATCTGGAAAAGAGGGGAACACCTATATGATTCGTTATCTATAAAAATAGCCGCTCTATCCATAGACCTGGGACTCATTCACATTTCGCCTTGCGGGGTTGGCGGTCTGGTGGCGAATGAGAATGGGCGCCAACTTCTATGAAAATGTACGCTTAGACTAATAACTTCTATTTCAAATTACATTATGTAAAATCACTAATCTAATCTGACCCTTATGCGGTGAGATGTACTCAATATGGACCCATCAGGAGCTTTCACCGAATCAAGGGGTATATCCCACCACGTCGTGCCCCCCCGTCCAACCACCGTAGTTGAAATACATGGGACGCTCCACCACGATGGGGCGGTTGGAGAGCACCCTGATAGAGACGGTCCTTCCCGAGCCGGCGGCGCTGTTCACATGGATGGTTTTTCTAGTGGTGGCTTCCAGGGTTATCTCCTGCTGCAGGATGTTGCCGAGATTGCCTATATAGGTCAGGTAGAGATGGGCCTCCTGGGCATAGGGATTAAAGAGAGAAAGGTATTCCTGGAAACCGTATCCGGTATAACCCTCCGCGAAGAAGAAAGAGGTCTGGGGAGCGGGGGCGCCAACCACGTCATGTCCCCCGGTCCAACCACCGTAGTTGAAGTACATGGGCCGCTCCGCGACGATGGGGGCATCGGCGTCCACCATTATGGAGACATCCTTGCCCCCGCCCACCTCCTTGTTGACGTTTACGGTGGCGCGGGACGTGGCTCCGACCGGCACGTCCAAGGGGCCGTAGGTGGACCCATCCTTATACATGAAGGTGACATGGGCGGTGGTAGGGGTTGCGTAGGGATTCTGCAGGCAGAGCCATTCCTCAAAACCCGGATGGGTGCATCCCTCCGCGAAGAAGAAAGAGGTTTGGGGAGCGGGGGCGCCAACCACGTCATGTCCCCCGGTCCAACCACCGTAGTTGAAGTACATGGGCCGCTCCGCGACGATGGGGGCATCGGCGTCCACCATTATGGAGACATCCTTGCCCCCGCCAGCAACGGCATTTACGTTAATGGTGGTACGAGTGCGGGCTCCCAGTTCCATGGGTAGCGCCTGGGATGATTTATCGCTAAACATCAGGGTTATATTGGTTTGCACAGGAGAGGAGTTGGAATTAAGCAAGGTAAGATATTCATGGAAACCGTCCCGGGTGCATCCCTCCGCGAAGTAGAAGGAGGTCTGAGGAGAAGAATCCTGAATAAAGCAGTCGTGGTTGGAAGTGCCTTCGTCAGTGGTCACCGTCACTGGCACCGCTCCGGAGATCCCCGCGGGAACCTCGCATACTATCTGCCGGTTGGACCAGGATGTGTAGTGGGTTGCTTGCTGCTCTCCAAAGGTGACATAAGAGGTCCCTTGGGAGGAACCGAAGTTGTTGCCGTGTACGATAACGTTGTCCCCGATGTCTCCGTAACTGGCTTCCAGGTAATCGATGGAGGGTCCGGTCGCCGCCATCCAGCGGTTATAGGCTATATTCAGAAGGGGAAGGTATTCCGCGGTGGCCTTCTGGTTTCCGATAGCGTTGGGGTGGTCATCGCCATCGTGGTAGGGGGAGATTCCGTCATAGTCGGCGGCGAATACATGCTCCACATGATCGATGTTCCAGCGATGGTGGGAGTTGATCTCCGAGAGCACGCAGTAGAAGTCGAACACGAAGACGTTCTTGCCGGGATAACCCGCCAGCCATCCGCTGTTGGGATCCACCAGCCAGTCACAGAGTTCCCGAGTGAGCTGCCAGCTGCTTACCTCCGTCTCTCCCGGGGGAGTTATAAGCACGAAGAGCTTATCTTGATGGGCGGCGAAATAGGGAAGAAGATTATTATAGATGGTCTTTTCGTCGTCAATGCTGGATCCCACCTCGCTACAAGGGAAACAAGATTTGAACATAATGATTTGATTTTCCCCTCCTGGGTCAGGTATGGCGTTGCTGTAGGCGTAATGCGAGTTGTTCGCGTATACGTAGGGCATTTTGGTATCGTTGAACCACAGAGGCCAATCCGAGGTGTCTGTATGATCTCCCAGGTTGTCCCCGGGCTCTGCGTCCCAACCGTAATAGGTCTCGGTCACATAATAATTGTTGGCGTTGAGCGCCGCACCCAGGTTCCCGTTGCCAGTCTCAAGCCAGTTATAACCGCAGGAATGGTGAATAAAGCAGAGCTTTACCGTGGAGGTGGGAGGGAGGGGATTGTCCGCCGCAAGTGTCCATCCTGAGTTTGACGATTGAACCAAGCGAGCTGGAAAGTCTATCGCAATAAGGCTCAGCGCGAAAATAGACAGGAAAATACAGATTAGAATTTTGCTCCTCATCTCAATAACCTTTCCCCCTTTATATAGGCCTTCTATGCGCGTCGCGAATATTTAATCAGGTAACTTTTACCAAGCTCTTTAATTAGAAGTTTTCACTGGCCGCGTCACATGGTGTGAATTCTTCGTTTTTACAGTTTAATATTTGTATCGACTACACGCCTCCATCTCTTGAGGATCGCTACCACCTTGGCGTCAAGGCGTTTGGGTAAAGGTCTGGTTAATGGGCGTTTCCAAGGTGGGGCTAATTGCCGGTGAGAATTCGCTTGAGAATTCGCTCTTCTTCTTTCCCTCCATCCACATCTCCAATCGAATATTGACCATGTTGCTCTTTAGCAATTAGATGGGTAAAGGTCTGGTTAATGGGCGTTTCCAAGGTGGGGCTAATTGCCGTTGAGAATTCGCTCTCCCCTCTCCTTCTTCGTACTCCAAACCCAATCAAAGTTTGTTCATATTGTGCTCAAAAGCATTTAGAAAAGGCATCGTGTTGGAACCTTGCGGTATTTCCCTCTCCAAAAAATGATGTTAAGGGTGATCGATGGCCATTAGGCGAACTTTTCAAGCTCATCCTTCTTTATTGTTTTCATTTATCGTGGTAGAAGAATTTTCTATCTCCTTACCCTTCCGCTGCCCCCGCACTTTTTACACGTTATCCAGTTGTCTATGGCATCAAAGACGGTATAAATTCTTGCCCCGTTACATGAGGGGCAGGTTATAAATCCTTCATAAGGCAACTCCACGTAACCTTTGCCCCCGCATTGGGGACAGGGAACCATGCGGGCCATGTGGATTTGCGCGTTTATCTTCCCACTGCCTCCGCAGGCGGGACAGGTGACATAGGTTTCTTCTATAACTTTGGATTGCACGTATTTGCCAAGGGTTATCGTTATCCTCTCCCCCTCCTCCACTTTGGTTCCCGGTGGTGGTTGCTGAGCAAGCACCACTCCATTTTCCTCCTTTTTCTGAGTCTCCACCTCACCAATCTGGGCTTCTAGACCGAGTTGGCTCAGCAGGGCTAGTGCTTGCTCACGATTCATGCCGGTAAGCTGGGGCATCCCCCACTCCTTTAATTTACATATTTTCAAAAATATTGTGGTTGACCCATCGATAAAGAATCCCGCTTCCGGGTCCTGAGAGATGACTTTGCTTTTTTGTTCGGGGTCTCCTGCTTGGTACGTTACCTCAAAAGGCCATCCTTTTTTCGTTAGATAGGATATCGCCTCATCTTCGTTCATGCCCACAAAAGAGGGTAACGTTTCCTGGTAAATCTGGGTCCTTTCACCGCCGCATTGCGTCACTGCGAGTATGAGGAAAGCGCAAGCGGCCCCCACCAGTAGCAAAATCAATTTATCGAGGAAAGACCACGCATGCGTTTCTCTCGCTGTACTTTCATAGGATTTCCATGCATACCTCCCCTTAATTGCCATCATTATCACCCCTCGTTGCGTGGCAATTGATAACAATAAATCTTTTCAATAAATCTTTTCGCATTGGGATGGAGCTATAATAGCATAAAGTATGCGCTTATTGAACCGCATTCAATTAACTTCAGATGTTAATCTCCAGGGTTAACCATCGCCAGCTCCTTCTATTCCTCACGGTTATGGATCTTCGGTGTCGTTGTAAGTTACGCCTTTCGCTCTGGTCTAACTTTGTTCACCCTCTATCTTTTAAGTTACGTGCATCTAGTTGGAATTATTTCCGTCATTATCACATCATAGCTTCCTATGCTTATCTACTTCCCACGCCGATCGACCCTACGTGAGAAACCTCTATGGAGGTGAAGTTCTCTGAAAACCCCATTGATTTTCACATAAGAAAGGAGAAGAGGGCGCCATGTTTCTTCCCGGGTTATACTATATGTGTTTATATGTCTGATGTTCGCTTTGAAGAGGGAGGTGTGATTTGGTGGTCGAGGGTAAAGTGATCGTCTATGGCGCGGGGATATCCGGCATGATCGCCGCATTTAATCTGGCACGCGAGGGATACGAGGTGGTGGTAAGGGATCGGGAAGAGGGTTTTGGGGGATCACGGGTTTTTAATCCCTCCACCCACGTCACTCCCTTGGATCTTGAGGCCACTTCCGAGTATATCGGGATAGATATCTCTACCGCCTTTCACCCCATGGAATCCATCGACCTTTTCCTCCACGATTATCGCATCCCCTTGCCGGTGGCGGGATCCTACGCGGTGGAGCGTAGCTCCCGTCCCACCAGCCTGGACGCTCTCCTTTACCGGCATTGCCTGGAGGCGGGGGTGAGCTTTGAGTTCGGTCGTCCACTGAGAGGTGAGGAGGTCGACTCACTCTCCCCTAATACCATCATCGCCTGCGGTCTCAACCCCGAGGCCTATGACTACCTGGGGGTCCCTTATATCCACTGGTATGCGTGGATGGCCCGGGGGGAGTCCTCAAAGCCCAACTACGCTTGGAATTGGCTGGATGAATCCGTCACCGAATACGGTTACATCTCCTTCTGCAATGGTATCTATTTCAACTTGCTCTTCTCCTATGGAAAGGAGGTGGACGCCCTCGCCCTGGAGAGGTATCAGGATTTCATGAGCAGGGTAATGGATATGGAGATGGATGGGTGGGAGTATATCCAGGGTGCGGTGCCACTGGCCGTTCCAGATAACCCCAGGCTGTTTAGAAAAAATCTGATTATGTGCGGCACCATCTCCGGTGCCATGGACCCCTTTATGGGGTTTGGCATCTCAGGGGCGCTGGTTACGGGAAAGGTTTCCGCTTTGGCGGTTACAAATAAGGCTAAAGCGGAGGAGGAATTCGCCCGTTTCACTCGCAACTTCGCCCGGGTTTTTCAGTTTAAAAGGGAGGTGTGGTACGGTCTCCGCCCCCGGGTGGATCTGATGGAGGAACTCGCCAGAATACTGGGTCCCCAGAGGTCGCTGAGTTTAATCGTAGAGGGGATAAGGCGGGGAAGGAAGAGCTCGGCCATCCCGGGATTTGGCCCCCTGGGCTGTCACTGAAATAGGTAGGCGATACGGCACTTCCCGATAACATTGCTTATTCCGGATGAGGCGACTGGACTTTCCACGTCGTAGAAGGATTATAGGGGCCGAAATGCGCAAAATAGGCTGAACGAAACACTGCTGTTTGTCACTAACACTGCTGATAATTTTCGCCTGCAGCGCTCTTGTTCTACCGAGATCGCCCCGAAGGCGGCATGATTAATTTACATAGCGTAAATTGACATTGAGAGGTTTAACTCGTTATCTGTTTCCAGCTAAAAATATGTTAGAAGTTTGGTTAATCACTGGAGGAGAGTGTGAGTAAAGGGAAAAAGAGGGCTGCGGGTCTCCTCGTTCTGGTATGTACGATTATCTTTATCGACAGCCTGGGGTACGGAATCGTGGTTCCGGTGATGCCGGTCTACGCCCGCTCCTTAGGGGTTACCCAGGTGGGGTTAGGCTTACTTTTTGCCTCCTACGCCCTGGGCAATATCGCCGGGGCGCTTCCCTTCGGCATTCTATCCGATCGCCTAGGGCGCCGGCATTTCCTCACTTTCGGGATGATGGCTATGGCGGGCGCTTTTATCATCTATGCCTACTCCACCACTTTTTTAGAGTTATTTCTCTCGCGTTTCCTGGATGGGTTGACGGCAGCGGCTAACTGGTCTGTGGGTCTGGCCATTGTCGCCGACGCTTTCCCCGCGGGGGAAAGGGGAGAACGCATGGGTATGGTGATGACCGCCATGGGAGCTGGCTCTATAGCCGGACCACTCTTAGGAGGGGTTTTTTACGACTGGCTGGGATACAAAGCCCCCTTTCTCTTTGTCGCTGGCCTCTGCGTTCTGGGGGGTTTGGCGGCAATTTCCAGCCGAGGGCTTAAATGTCTCGTCGCCTCGGCAAGGGAAGAGAGCTACCTGGAGATGACCCGAATGGTGCTCAGGCATCCGGTTCTTGCGGTCACTTTGATGATAGTGATGATGGGAACGATAAATCTAGGAGTTCTGGAGCCTCTCTTTCCTGTTTACCTTAAAGAAAATATGGGCTTGAGCAGCACCACCATAGGTTTGCTTTTCGCCCTGACTATTTTCACTTTCACCGTCTTCAGCCCTCTGGTGGGTCTCTGGGTGGACAGGAGGGGGAAGAGAGCGCCGATGATCTGGGGCCTGCTCGCCACCGCTTTTGTGGTTCCCGCTCTTACCTTCTCCAAAAACCTAACGGAGGCGACAATCCTCTTCTCCCTCTGTGGGTTTTCCATTACCCTCTTCGAAACCCCCACCATGCCCCTGATCGCCGACGCCATAGGGAGCGAGGGTGAAGGGGAGGTATACGGGACTGCCTTCGGGCTTTTCAACATGGCTTGGGCGCTGGGATACATATTGGGTCCCCTGGCGGGAGGGTTTCTCGCCCAAAAACACGGGCTTTCCACCGCCGTGATCATGCTCTCCGTCCCCCTGGTTATCCTAGCCTGGAAACTTCGGGAGAAGTTGCCCAAAGGCTAAATTTAAGCGACAAGGTCGAAGATAAATCGAGCGGGAAATTGTTTATTTTATGCATGGAGGTTAACCTTTTTATCTTCCGAATGCATAATAGCCAACTATGCAAGTTTATTCACCCGTTCGGGAAAAATCATTAGTACTACGGAGGTATTAAGATCGTTCCGCTGCTGCCGAAGGGATAATACGAGTCTGAGAGAGACAGCTTACAAAAATTGCTTACGAGGTGAGTCTGGTGGAAAACCGGGTCCTCCCATCGCGGAGCAGGATCCAGTTAAAAATCACTGTCATCGCCGTCCTGGCTCTGCTTTTCCTCATGACCTTGGAGGGAACCGTATGGTCGGCCATTTCCCCGAGGAAGTCCCCGGAGAAGTTGCTTGGAGATGTTCAAGGGCGGCGGTTGAGGGATCGCTTTGGCGTGGTAGCGGTACAGTTATGGAATCAGGATCCAGTGGAGTTGGAGAGAAAACTGGATCACATGGCCGCGGGGGGCATCGGGTGGTGTCGGGTAGACTTCTGTTGGGCGGATATGGAGCCGCTGAAGGGAGAGTGGAACCTGGATGGTTGGGACCGCATGCTTGATGCGGCGCAGGAGCGGGGGATAAAGATCCTAGGAATCCTGGGAGGCTCCCCTCCCTGGGCTAATGGGGGAAAGGAATGGAATTACCCTCCCAGCGATATGGAGGCATGGCGTGATTACGTGTATACCGTCTCCGAACGCTACAAAGGGAGGGTGGCTGCTTGGGAGATATGGAACGAGGAGAACATCAACGGCTTTTTCATGCCGGCGGCTGATTCACAACTTTACGTGGCTCTTCTGTCCATCGCCTCTCCGGCTATCAGATCCGCCGATCCTGATGCCACCATCGTGATGGGTGGGGTGGCGGGCGTTGGTTCCGATTACATCAGGGCATGTCTCCAGCAGGGTGCGGCGCATTACGTGGACGCCATCGCCTATCATCCTTACCCGGAGACCATCAGTTTTCTTAATTTCACCCCTCAGGAGTCCAGCTGCCGGAGGATAGTACATGACCTGCGCGGCCTCATCTCCCGGTATACCCAGAAAGATATAAAATTATGGATCACCGAGGTGGGCTGGACCACCTGTTCCTATCGACCTCCAGGGGTAAGCTTGGACGCCCAGGCTGATTACCTATCGCGCACGCTGCTCAACTACGCGGGGGAGGAGGTGGAGAGGATCTTTTACTTCAATTTCGCCGATGGGAAGGTGGATTATCCTTTCAATCTGGTGAAATATGGTCTTCTGAACGGGGACCTTTCTGAAAAACCATCATATAAGTTCTATCAAACCATAGAGAGGACCTTGGGTGACGCCCACCCGTCATCTTCCGATGGGGTAAAAGTGACCTGTTCCCGCCCCTCATCCCTGGAAATTCATGCCTTCCGATTTCCTGATGGGGGAGTGGCGCTGGCGCTTTGGAAGTCGGACGATCTCGAGGACACTTTCTCCTTAAGGATAGAGATACCCCGGCTGGCGGACCCGCTCATGGTGGACCTGGCTTCGGGGATTTCCTCCCCCCTCGCGGGAGTTTCTCGGGATGAGAACGGAAATATCTTAGTGGATGGATTGATCGGGGGAAAGAGGCCGCTCCTTCTGCGGCTTTTGCCGCTTCAGAGCGATCCCTTGCCGTTTAAGAAATATCTGGCCGAAGGCTACACCGGGGCAAACTTTCATCAATATCTCTGCCTGGGAAATCCCTATTTAGAGCTCGCACAAGTGAAGGTAAGTTATCTTTTTCCCCAGAGCGAAGTTCTAGAAGAGGAGTTTCAGGTACCGGCTAATTCCCGCGTAACCGTAAATGTTAACGCTGAGTTGGGGCCAGGCAGGGAGGTCTCCGCCATCGTATCATCCGACCGCGATATTGTGGTGGAGCGCCCTATGTATTTTAATTATGGAGGAAGTTATACCGGGGGTCATGTGGTGATGGCGATATCCAATCCCGCTCAGACTTGGTATTTCGCTGAAGGTTATACTGGGCCAGGATTTCATCAGTACGTTTGCGTGCTCAACCCTGGGAACACCAATGCCGCTCTAACCTTCCGGTTTCAAACCCAGGAAATCGGTGAGGTGATAATGGATGGTTGGGAGGTGGCTCCGCTTTCCAGGAAGACCTTCAATGTGGTTGAGATACTGGGGCGTGGCTACCAGTCGTCGCTCTCGCTAGAATCTACGGTGCCGGTGGTGGTGGAGCGAGCGATGTACTTCGACTACCTCGCCAATGGCATGGCACATTGGTCGGGGGGGCATTGCGTGATGGGTTCCACCTCTTTGGCGCAGGAATATTATTTCGCCGAGGGGACCACTCAGAGTGGTTTCGAGGAGTGGTTAACCGTACAGAATGTACAGCCCTTCACCCTTGTTGTGGAAGCCACCTACCAGTTCGGCGAGGATCAAGGGACGCCTCTGAATAAAGTTTATTCAGTCGAAAAGGGTAAAAGGCTCACTATTTCTGTTCCCCAAGAAGCGGATCGGGACAGAGATGTATCGGTGAGGCTACGATCCAATGCCGGATTCGTGGCGGAAAGGGTGATCTATTTCAGATATCGTTTCCAGGGCGTTGACTGGACCGGAGGACAGTGCGCCATAGGAGCGAGTGACGCCTCCGCCCAATGGTTCTTCGCTGAAGGCAGCACCTACCACGGTTTTCATGAATGGTTATCCCTTCATAATCATGGCGATGAAGAATCCACGGTGGAGTTGAGCTACATCACTCAGGAGGAGGGAGCCCTACCTGTTAGGGTGATAAAGGTGCCCGCCAAATCTAGGAAGACAGTGTGGGTAAACGGAGACGCCGGTGAGAACTATCAGTTGGCCTGTAAGATAAGGGTGTTGTCTGGTCCAAATATAGTGGTGGAGAGGCCCATGTATTTTAACTACGCTGGATGGGATGGTGGAAACGTGGCCTTCGGGTATGTTCTGGGTGATTAACCAGAACGGACTTTTCCCTCGCTTTCCCCTTCGCCCTAAAAGCTCTCTGGCGAGTAAAATCAGACTGAGGGTGCCCTGGGTCCTTCATGGCACTTCGACTCCTAATGCTTGAACCAAAGATAATAACCGTTAACTTCCGCGGTATTAATGGTTTTTTCGCGCACCACGAGGTTAAACCGCAATTTCCAGATTGATTCCGGAAGCGATTCAGTTTTTTTCTCAAATTAAAGTCGCGGCGACATTATCCGTGTTGAATCGATGGTTTCGGAGATTGTTCCCACATCAACTTCCACTACGCTTTATTTAATTATTGTCTTGAAGGTTACCTATCCATGAAAGAAATCGTGGTGTCGATTTATATCCATGCCGAAAAATTAAAGGACAGCTTTCTTGTATAATAAGATAAAAATCGGTATCTCAGGGAATGTTCATGAAGAGGCGAGGCGGAGACGCGGCGAGGAGGTAAATTGCATGCGAGTGGTAATCTGTGGGGCTGAAGGTCAATTGGGTATGGAACTATTGGACGTCTACAGAGAAGCGGGCCACGAGGTGATGGGCTTCGACTTGGACCTTGATATCACCGATTATCAACTGGTAATGGAGAGGATTCCCAAGCTGGAGCCAGACCTGCTGGTAAACTCTGCAGCCCATGTGAACGCCGACGAGGCGGAGACCAACCCGGAGCTCTCCTATCGAGTGAATTTCACCGGAACTCAGAACTTGACCTTGGCCGCTCTAAAGATCGGTTGCCCTTTAATCTTCATCAGCTCCGATTACGTTTTCGACGGGTTGAAAGGAAGTCCTTACAGCGAGTTCGACGCCCCCAACCCCCAAGGCGTATATGGAAAAGCTAAGCTGGCGGCGGAGAGGTATGTCTCCACCCTGCAGAGATACTACATATTCCGCACCCAGTGGATATTCGGAAAGTACGGTAAGAGAAATTTCGTCAAGAGCATTCTGCGGAATGCCAGAGAGAAGGGCTTCCTGCGAGTGGTGACAGACGAGGTAGGTACCCCTACCTATGCTCGGGATCTGGCGGAGATAATCTATCGCGTATCCCTCTCCGGGAAATTCGGGCTCTATCACGCTACCAACCAAGGGATCTGTTCCCGCTTCGATTTCGCCAAGGAGATAATCGAAGTGGCGGGGATGAAAAACATCCCTGTGGAGCCCATCGACTACTCTGAGCTTAACCTGCCATGTCCCCGCCCCCCTTATTCCCCGCTGGACAATATGAACCTTCGCCTCCAAGGATTCCCTCCTTCCCGGCACTACCGAGAGCCATTGGGGGAATATATACGCTGGCTACTGGAAGAGAGCGGAGAATTCTGAATATATATTAACTAAATGAAAATAAATGTTGTTCGATATATGTCTCGAATGGGCACGCATGGACAAAGTTAATCCTGGCCGCTCCCAGCCCAAGGTAGGAGTGAGGCGAAGCCGCGATTTATCCTCTCCGCCTGAGTTAATCCATCAAAGCTTTCGGATAAAGAATTTGAAAACTGTTTACGATATCTTTCTATAAAACACATGCCGGTAATAATGATAGAAGTTAAGTAATGTTTAAGCCCTGGTTTCAAAGGGCAGAGAGGAGGTCATAAAGTTGGACTGGGAACGCGCGTATAAGTTGGCGAGGGGCTACGGTTTTCTTGCCCGCAACGTTTTAGCGGGAAAAGCGATAGACAAGTTTTTAGAATTCCTCGCCTTTTTAGATTACCGTCTGCTAATCTATCTCTCCATGTGGCACCCCAACGCGGATACGCGTAGGAAGCTCATTCGCAAGCGGGGCGTGAACATCGCCGATCATGTGTGGGTGGACATGGGGGTCTATATAGAGGTGACCACGCCCCAGGCGGTGGTGGTGGAGGACTACGTCAAACTTGCTATGTGTTGCACCATCCTAGCGCATGACGCGGCGGTGAACTCCGTCGCCGATCTTCCCATGCGGGTTCTCCCCACTCGCATCGGTTACAATTCCGCCATAGGAGCATATTCCATTATCATGCCCGGGGTGACCATCGGCAAGCATTGTGGTGTGGTTCCGGGCTCGGTAGTGACCAAGGACGTTCCCGACTACACCGTGGTGGGAGGAAATCCGGCCAAGCATCTCTTTACCGACGAACAACTGGCAATGGCTTGGCAGTGGGATATGAAGCAACGCCCCCATCTATATTACGACCATCCTAATATCGCTCGGGCTCCCTCCTGCGGATTGGAACACCTAATCACCTGGAGAAAAGAGGGGATAAAGGTAAGGGACAGCTCGGAGTTACGCACCGGCACTCCCTTCGACTATATTCTGGATGCGAAGGCCATGAAGAATAAAAGAAAATGATTGGTGTAAAATAGTTACACCATATAAATTTATAATTTTATCAAATTTATAAGCGGTAGATATGCATGTTTCTTAACGGTGTATTCATGTAGCCGGAATAGGGGGTAATATTTCCCCACTCATCAACACTTCTTAACCGTGCATGATTTTCGCTTTTTTCATATGCTGTAGGGCCCCTAAATATAGCGCTTCTAAACAATTTAACAATATGAGCGTAGGGAAAATATAGGGGAAAAGGGTTAAAAATCACCGGGTAATCCCGCCCTAGGGTTACGGGTTATCGGGACGTGGCCATTTATTTAGAAAGAGAGGTCCAGTACGAATATATCTCCAACTTCCCTTACGCTTTCTCGACGCAATATAGAAGCCGTGTTTGGCAACTTGATAGATAAGGGGTCTTATGATAATTTTACTATATACTCATTTCCATAACTCGTTTAACCATCGGAACGGAGATGGCTCTCATCGACGGGGAGGAGGGAATATCAAAGAATTTATGGGCGGAAAGTCGGGCTTTTTTATTTCATGGAAAGGAGATACTGGGGAATGAACTGGAAAAGAGCTTATAAGCTGGCCAGGGGGTATACCTTTCTGGCTCGCAACAAGGCGGCTGGTATAGTGGTGAATAAGGCGCTTGAGCTTCTAGCCTTCCTGGATTATCGCTTGCTTATCCTGCTATCCATGTGGCATCCGGACATGCAGACCCGCCTGAAACTCATCCGTAAACGGGGCGTGAACATCGAGGGGGACCATGTTTGGGTGGATCTAGGGGTATGGATAGAGGTGACCACGCCAACAGCTGTGACCATCGAGGATTATGCCAAGATAGCCTGGGGAGCGATCATCTTCGCCCACGACGCAGCGGCAAATTCCATGATCGACCTCCCCATGCGAGTTCTCCCTACCAGGATTGGATATAATAGTGCCATCGGAGCCCATTCCATCATCATGCCGGGAGTGCAGGTGGGCAAGCACTGCGGCGTACTTCCCGGATCGGTGGTCACCAAGGATGTGCCCGACTATACTATTGTGGGTGGGAACCCCGCGGTGCAGCTGATGACCGACGAACAGGTGATCGAAGCCTGGCAAGAGGACGCCAAGGCGCGCCCGGAGGTGTATTACGATCTTCCAAATCATCCACACCGTCCTCCCTCCACCCCACTTGACCATATGATCAAGTGGCGAGAATGGAATCTCCCTTTGAAGAAGGCGTCCCAGATTCGCACCCATACCCCCTTTGACTATCTCATCGAGGCTGCGGAGCTCAAGGAGAAGTAGGAATTGTATGACGAGAGGTATTACCGCTATCGGGAGTCCACCCGGGATTTCCGAATAGAGGCGGAGATTCTTTACAAATTGTTAAAACTTGAGCCCGGTTTACGCATACTGGAAGTAGGATGCGGAGGTGGAGCTTTCTTGTCATATCTGGAGGAAAAGGGCTATAAGGCAGTGGGTGTGGATATCTTGGAGGAATCGGTGAGACTGGCTTCCCAGAGGGCGAAAAACTGTGAGGTGATTTGCGGTGACGCCATGCGACTTCCCTTCGAGAGCGCTTCCTTCGACCGTCTAGTCAGCCACCATCTGGTGGAACATCTAGAGGACCTTTCCGAGGCTCTTAGGGAGTGGAAACGCGTGCTTAAACCGGGAGGGATTATGGCCATCTGCACTCCCAATCGCCTCTATCCCAGCCCACGCATATTCGAGGACCCCTCTCACGTGCATATATTCGATGGGAAGGAACTGAAAAACGTTGTGGAGAGGGCCGGTTTTTCGGTGGAGGACTCCCTCACTATCTTTCCCCACTTATGGAGGGATAAAATCAGCGTCAATATAGGTGTTCCCCTCTACAGATTTTTCGCGTTCATGCCGTATTTCAAGGATAGAGGTCGTAGCCTTTTACTCTCTGCGCGCAAAAATGACAGGAGGTAAGTTTGGTCGCTTGCAGAGTCTTGATAGTAAACCATGCGGTGGAGATAGGTGGGGCGGAAGTAGCGCTCTTACGTTTCCTGGACAAGCTAGACCACAATCTTATACAGCCAGCCCTTGCTTGTCCTAAGGAAGGCCCCCTGACTGATGAAGTGAGAAAGAGAGGGGTACCCGTTTACCTGGGTTATCCATCCGCCAGATTGCTTCAAGTAAGAAGGCGGAGCATGGGGGGCAGCCTTGGGAAGATCCCGTTATATCCCTGGGATATGCTGACCACGGTCATCGGACTAGCTCGCTTAATCAAAAGAGAGAAGTTCGATCTGGTCTTCACCAATAGCGCCAAAGCCGATATCTACGGCAGTTTGGCGGGCCGTCTGGCATCAAGGCCAGTGGTATGGCGCATGCACGATATCGTGGATACGGATGCATACAGCAAACTCAACGTAATGCTTTTTAAGGTTTGCGCCTCCCTTTTTGCCCACAGGATAATCGCCATCTCCGGCGCGGTGGCAAAGGCCTTTGAGGACCTGAGAATATCTAGGGAAAAGATCTCCGTCGTCTATCATGGCATCGATATGGAAGAGGATAAGGTTTTGGGGAAGAGAATGGCCATGCGAAGGGAGCTAGGAATCGATGAAAAGGATCCAGTGGTGGGTTTCGTGGGAAGGCTCGTGGACTGGAAAGGTCCAGATGTCTTTATCCGGTCCGCGCAGGAGGTATCCAAAAGAATGCCGGAGGCGCGTTTCTTGATAGTGGGGGACGCGGTATTCGGTGAGCGGGACTATGTGGAGCAGCTTAAAAACCTATGCCTAGAATTGGGAATCGAGGACCGGGTGATTTTCACTGGGTACCGGGAAGACGTGCTGGAGGTAATGTCAGCTATGAACGTACTGGTGCACGCCTCGGTTCTTCCCGAGCCCTTTGGCATGGTGCTAATCGAGGCTATGTCCCTAGGTCTTCCGGTGGTGGCGACTCAAGGAGGTGGAGTGGGGGAGATTGTGAAAGCGGAAGAGACGGGCTTGATCATTCCTCCCAAAGACAGCGAAGCCATGGCTGAGGCAATCTTTCGCATTCTCTCCGATAAAGGGATGGCGCGGCGCATGGGAGAGGCGGGGAAGCGCCGCGCAGCGGAACTTTTCGATGGCGATGAGTCAGTAAGAAATCTGGAGAGAGAGATACTCAAGGCTTGGACCAATAGAGCTCGATAGACTGGGTTAGGCTGGTGGAAAATAAAGGGAAGGGAAAATTTGCGAGATGAGGATAGGAATTGAGGGACGCACTCTGCAGGTTGAAAGATACGGGGTGGCTCGTTATCTCACCAACCTGCTCCGCCACATGGTGGAGATAGACCATGAGGACCAATTCATCGTCTATCTATCAGAGCCCATCGATCCCTTGGATTTCTCCGCCCCCAACCTTTCCTTCAGGGTAATCGGGCTTCCTTCTTTTCTCCCCTCACTAGCCTGGAGGCACCTACGCCTGCCCTGGGCCATGCGGCGGGACGGTATCCATCTCCATTTCTCGCCATCTTATTTCCTGCCATTGTTCAAGTGGTGCCCGGCGATAGTGGTGGTCCACGACATAACTTTCAGGGTCCATCCAGAATGGTTTGCCAGAGACCGGAGGTTCCTTTTTGATTCCATCTTTTGGAACAAAGTGAAGAAGGCCGAGCGAATCATTACCGTGAGCCAACACTCCAAGGAAGATATAGTACGGGAACTGGGGGTGGACCCCTCTCGAGTAGTGGTCATCGCAGAGGCCGCCGATGAACGTTTCCAACCGGTAAGGGATGAGGAAGTGCTGAAGGGTATCCGGTCAAAATTCCATTTAGAGGAAGGTTTTATCTTGACCGTGGGCGCCATCCACACCAGGAGGAACTTGGAGAGGCTAATCCAGGCGGTCTCTATATTATATCAGCGAATGGAAGTCCAACCCATGCTGGTTATCGTGGGAACGCCCGCTCCCTTCACCCCCAAGGTGGACATCGAAGGAACCGCGGAGCGCTGCGGACTTAAAGGGAGAGTTGTACATCTTCGTTACGTTTCTGAGGAAGAGTTATTATTGCTTTACAATGCCTGTGGGGTTTTCGCCTATCCTTCCCTCTATGAGGGCTTCGGTCTCCCGGTGATCGAGGCGATGGCATGCGGAAAGCCGGTAGCTTGCTCCAGGGCCACCTCGCTTCCCGAAGTGGCGGGCGAAGCGGCGCTCTACTTCGATCCCGAGGACCTGGAGGAGATGGCGGAGTCTATAGGAAAACTGGTGGTTGACGATATTTTAAGAGAAAAAATGGGTAAGGCCGCATTGGAGAGGGCGGCTGATTTCTCTTGGAGAAGAGCGGCAAAGGAGACTCTAGAGGTGTTCAAGGATGTGATGGGATGAAAGAACAGGCGGCAGAGGCAAAAGCAAAGGGCAGGCCCAAGATAAGCGCGGTGATACCTAACTGGAACCGAAAAAACGACTTAAGGGAAGCGCTGCTGGCTATCAAAGCCCAGACTTACCCGGTGGAGGAGATCATCGTGGTGGACAATAATTCCGATGACGGCACCAGGGAGATGATCGAGAAAGAGTTCCCGGAGGTACTCTTTATCCAGTCTCCTCACAACATCGTGATCCAAGCGCTCAATATCGGGGCCAAAACGGCCAAAGGCGAATTCATTCTACACCAAGATAATGATGGGGTGCTGGAGCCTGACGCGGTGGAGAAGCTGGTCGGAATTTTGGAATCGGACCCCACAATCGCCGCGGCTCACTGCAAGAATCTCTATTACGATACTGGAGAGGTCTTCGACCCCCTGCGCTGGTTTACCCCGGAAGAGCATGCCTCCGATCGCCTCTTCGACGTTCCGGCTTTTCATGGCAATGGCGCTCTTATCCGCAGGGACGTGCTGGAAGAGACGGGATATATCGAGCCGGAGATTCTTCTCTACCAGTTCGAGAGGAATATTTCTGCCAAGGCTATCGATAGGGGATACCGGGTGGTCTATTATCCCTCCGCCGTCATTCGCCACAAGATTTCCAGGGAGGTGCGCAATCCTGGACATCGCATCTATATAACTATGACCGGGGGTTGGTGGTATCTAGCTCGCTTTTACCCACTGGGCAAGGCTCTACGCAAAGCTTTTCTTCACTTGGTATTTGCGCTATTATATTCAATTAAGCATCATACCTTCCGGGATTTCTTCCGGGGGATTCTGGATACCCTGCTGGGGCTGCCCCAAGTGCTACGGGGCAGAAGGGTATTGAAACCCGAGACCATCGCCAAGCTAGAGGCCAAGCCTTATGAGGCTTCCGCGGTATGGTACGGGTCAATTGACACCGCGAGGAAATGGATATCCGAAAAATTTTCCAAGAAAACATAGGGAATATAGGGAAAAATTAGCAAAGGAGGAGATGGAATTGGCCGAAAAGGAGAGTACATCTCACTTTCTCACCGATTTGAAGCTGGCTTTGAAGCGCAAAGGGATAAAGAGGTTGGCGCAGGACATCCTATTTCACCCGGGAAACCAGGCTATCGCCCTCTACCGCCTCTACCGTGCTCTGTATTTGAGGGGATTTACCACCCTCGCTTTCTTGGGGTACCGGCTGAATTACTTCCTCTGTGGAGTAGAGATACATCCGGATGCGGATATCGGCCCCGACTTTCACTTGGACCACCCCTTAGCGGTGCTCATACACCGGCGCACCCGTATAGGCAAAGGGGTGAGAATATACTCCCATGTGGCGCTGGGCGCCGTGGGGCTGCCGGAGACCAACCCCTTCATGGATGTGCGAGACTACGTCCAGATTTATCATGGCGCCATGGTGGGAGGGAGCGCCACCATAGGTGAGTTCGCCGAGATAGGCTTAAACGCGGTAGTCTGGGACCAGGATGTCCCGCCGTACGCCACCGTGGTGGGCAATCCAGGGAGAGTGATCAAGATCGCCGGGAAGCGGGTGAATCCCGATGATTACAAGGGATACAAGTATAACCCCGCCGATTACCATGGTCCTCCTGAGTACCTGGACATGTCCAAGTATGAGGAGAAGAGCGCTCGGGACTGGACCAAGCCCGAGAATTATTGATGCCGTCGCACGATTCCGCTGCGATATCATGAGTAAGGTTTTCGTTCAACTTAGAGAAAGGGCGACAACATAAGAATTATCAAAGGTCAGCCTGGATGAGCCGGGCTGACCTTAATTATCTATGGATGCAGCTTGCACCGCTGAAGATGTGATAAAATAAGATAGAACTCAAACCAGAGCAAAGCAAGTTTTCGCGGCGTTTGCGAAGTCTAGTAGATTGATGGAGTTTTTTGACAAACCGTCTTCTTTTTCATGGGAATTAATATACACTTAAGAGACTTAAAAAGATAAAGTCAATTTCCAACAACGGCCGCTGAGATGAGGGTGGGTGATCATTAACGGAAGAAAATCACTGGGACAGGGTTTGGGACCGGTTTGATCTGACCCGATTGGATCTCTCCGGATTCCTGGAGAACTTAGGTAAAAGCGACCGAGTTTTCCTGAGTTTGGTCGGGGATGTGTCCGGCAAGGAGGTTCTGGAGATCGGTTGCGGAAATGGACTGCTGACGGTTTACTTGGCGTTAGCGGGAGCCAATGTAACCGCCATAGACGATTCTCAGGTAGCCGTGGAAAATACCCGTTCCCTGGCGGAGTTCAACGATGTAGGATCGCGAATAGATGTTTACAAGATGGATGCCATGGAGCTGGGGGATAGGGGAGATTTGGAAGCTTCCTTCGACTTGGTGGTAGGCAGGTTCATCCTCCATCACATCGAGCCTTTCCAACGTTTCTCCTGGGTTTTGAATAAGGTGTTGAAGAAGGGAGGCAAGGGAATCTTTCTGGAAAACAACGCCCGCAACCCATTATTGATGTTCTTCAGAAGGTTCGTGGTGGGGAGGTTTGGGATTCCCAAGTATGGCGACAGCCAGGAGCGGCCCTTTCACCCTTCGGAGGTGGAGGTGCTTAAGAGGAGTTTCGGAAGAGTGGAGGTCCATTACCCGGAGGTTATGTTCTTCAGCTTGGTGGGCGCTTATGTTTTCAGAGCTAACCCAGTGGCTATGAGAGTCAGCAATAAAATAGACGACTTTATATATTCGAGAGTTCCGGCTGTTCACAAGTACAGTTATCGTCAGATTGTCAAGCTGGAAAAGAGTTAAGAGCTGGAATTGCTTTATGAGGAGAAAGAGATGAAAGGGCAAGAGGAATTGGCACAGAAGGAAAAGGAGGGGGGTGAGGGAGGGAAGATAGAACGAATCTCCCGACACCTAGGCTTGGATAAGTATGACATATACGTGGCCATCTTATTGTTGGCGTTCGCGGCACTTCAATTGCTGAAAAGTGGATTCATGGGCTTGGATGGAGACGAGGCTTTCTGGTACATGCAGACCTACCATCTGAGCGCCGGTTACTTTTCCCATCCCCCCTTTATTACCTTTCAGCAGTATATCTTTACCAGATTGTTGGGGGCAAATTTCATCTCTTTGAGACTGGGATCAATTCTCTTTACTCTCGGCACCCTTTACCTTATTTATCGCTTAAGCTGCGAATTGTTCAAGGAAAAACGGTGGGCTTTCCTCTCCGCCCTGTTGGTGGCGCTGCTGCCCATAACCACTTACTGGTTGACTTTGGGCAACCAGGATCCCGCCTTCGTTTTCTTCTGGATGCTCACCGCGCTGTTTCTCTGGAAGGCGATAGGATTGGGCAAGAGCAATTATTGGTACTTGGCGGGTTTTGCTGCAGGTTTTATGCTCCTATGCAAACTGCAGGCCTCCTTAATCCTCCTCTGCCTGGTTATCTTCCTTTTAACCAGCAGTGAAAGGAGATCTTGGTTGAAGAGAAAGGAGCCTTATCTCGCTTTGCTCATCGTGATATTGATGTTTACTCCCACTCTCATCTGGTATTTTTACCATCACTTAGAACCCATCACTTTTCAGCTATCTTCCAAACCGGGTTTCGTCAAAGGTGGACCAGTATCCTACGTGGTGGATTTTATCATCCATGTGGCTAAAGAGCTGATCGTATATTCCCCCTTTGTATATCTCTTCGCCCTTTTCGGTGTGGTTTACGGCTGTTATTTGGGATATTTTCGTCGGGGAGGAAGGGATGCCCGCTTCCAATTTCTTTTCTGTTTCTCAGCCCCGGTGATAGCCTTTTTTGATATAACCACCGGGACTCCTTACTGGGCCACTCCAGGATATCTCTTGGCCATAGTGGCGGCCACCTTCGCCCTGCCAATCCTTGTAGAAAGATCCAAGCGCCACGCTTTGAAGAAGTGGTGGAAGCCCACGTTCTATGGGTTGTGTCTGGGAGTGGCTCTTCTCTTCACTTTTGCCACTTATGGGGTGATAGTTACGGCGCTTATCCAGAATGTGTACAAACCAGTGGCAGAGCAAGTTGGCGAGGTGGCCAATTCCATGGATGAAGGAAGAGATGTCTTCTTGGTCACTCCCCATTACTACTTGAATAGCGAGATCGCCTATTATGAGAGGGACAAATTCGCCGGTTACAGTCTGCTTTTCCGTGTTTATAAACACCCCAATGCTGCCGCCGCCAGTAGCTATTATTCCCCATGGATTCCCCCTGAAAGCCTAGCCGGGAAGGATATGGTCTTCGTGGATGAGAAGAGGAATCCGGACAACTTCGAAACCCCCATCGCTTTTTGGGAGGAGAAACTGCCTCCCTATTTCAAGAAGGTGGAGGGACCAATAATTCTAGAGGTGAAAAAGAAGGGGCAACCGGTGCGCAGTTTTTACATATTCAAATGCTATGATTTCTTGGGTCCCGACTCAGAGATGGATAAAAAGGGCGAGGCAAGGGAATACGTGGATCGAACTCAATCGTAGGCGAAAACGGGGAAAACAACTAACTTTATTACTGACTTTTAGCGAAGGTTAACTTATATTTTCCAGAGCTATGGTATGACAGTGATTGAGTTGGATTTCGTCTATTCTTAGTATTTAGAACTTGGAGAAAGAGTCCTTTGAATACTCTGTGGTTGACTGTTTTATAGCGCTTGCTAATTGACCCCATATTCTAAATCTTAAAGTATGTAAAATGATGAATACCCCGTTGTCGATTGTTTGATAGCGCTGGCGTTGAACTCACCATCCCCAGACTTATTTTCTTTTGCCACAAGGGAATGCCTTGAGCATCAAAGTGAGGGTCGCACCATTTCTAAAATGAGAAGCTAACTTACAAGGCAATTGAATGCTTGAGGGCTTCCTTATATCTTTTTACCTCGCCTCTGGAGTCCATGTCCTCGTCAGGTCCCTTGAAATCGAAACATTTGAATATATAGAAAGTGCGGAAGTCCCTCTCCCCTTTCTTCACGGTGATGACTACCGGCCCGTCCACATGTTGGAAGTAAGGGGGAAGCTTCTGC
>JACVIX010000030.1 GCA_015711725.1 Candidatus Geothermincola primus
GCGGGAAATTTCAGCCTGCTGGGAAGGCTGGTGGAGGGGATGGGAAAGAGCGCATTGGTGGTAACCGGCGCCAGCTCTCTGCGGTCCTCCGGCAAGCTAGACGCGTTGCTTAGCGATTTGAGGGGTCGAGGTGTTGCATTTAGCCACATGGTGGTGGAAGGCGAGCCCACCCCGGAATACGTGGACCAGGCTGTTTCTCGCTTTAGTGGGGAGGATATCCAGGTGGTGCTGGCGGTGGGGGGAGGCAGCGTGATTGACGCGGGGAAATCCATATCCGCCATGTTGCCCCTGTCAGACTCGGTTTTGAACTATCTGGAGGGGGTGGGAGAAAAAGAGCACAGTGGGGTTAAAGTACCCTTCATAGCCGTCCCCACCACCGCCGGAACCGGCAGCGAGGCCACTCGCAACGCGGTGCTGCGGCGGGTAGGTCCCCATGGTTTTAAAAAATCTTTACGTCACGAAAATTTTACTCCGGATGTAGCCGTGATCGACCCGGAGCTGGCGCTATCCTGCCCCAGTCACCTTACCGCTTGGTGTGGGATGGACGCCTTTACCCAGCTGTTGGAGTCCTATCTTTCCACCGCCGCGAGCCCCCTCACCGACGCCCTGGCGTGGAGCGGGATGGAATTCGCCAGGGGGAACCTGATGGCGGCCTGCGGTGAGGGCGCGGGGGACGTGAGGGTAAGGGGGGCGATGGCTTACGCGGCTCTGGCTTCCGGCATCACCCTGGCCAACGCCGGGTTGGGCATCGTGCATGGATTCGCCTCCGCCATCGGAGGCTTTTTCGATATACCTCACGGGGTCGCGTGCGGCACCCTCCTGGCGCAATCCGTCCAAGCCAATATACAGGCGCTCAAGGAGATGGGACCCGTTGGGGAGGAGGCTCTTTTCAAATACGCGAGGGTGGGATGTCTCCTCAAGGGGCTGAGCGTCTCCGACATTCCCTCGGGCTGCGATTATCTGGTGGAAACCTTGCGCCAGTGGACGGAGGAGCTTAGGATTCCTCGCCTGGGGGAGTACGGGGTGCGCGAGGAGGACCTGGAGCGAATCATCGGCGAGACGGGAGCCAAGAATAACCCGGTGGAGCTGGATCGCCAAACCATGAGAACCATCCTCTTGGAAAGGCTCTAGAAGCCAAGTCCCTTGAAACCGATTGCGCGGTCGATGACATATTTACCTTGAAGAGATGATGGCGAGAAAACAAAATTATCACGGCAATAAGTCAGTATAGGTCATGATTATCTCTAGCTAAAATATAAATTACATTATGTAATTATTAAATTATCTAAGCGGTCAAGAAAAAGGGAGGCGACTTTTACGAATGGCGTTAGGGACCGAGGATATGGACGCCACATTTGAGCCGCTCAATTCGGAGAACGAAGGGGCTACCAGATAAAATGATTAGATTGATTGCGGTTTCCCGAATGTCGATTGGGCGCGAAGGATGACGGGGTGTGGAACGACATCGAAAGGGAAGATCGTTTCTCAGGTTATTCTTAAAGGGGTATCGGTGATTTTCTCAATCGAGCGGGTTAAAATATAGTTTATAGAAGGGTTTCTTTAATGGCAGCCTTATTCACTGGACAAGGATGGTTTAAGCGTGAACACAGCGAGCCTTAGAGTCTTTGTGACGGTGGTGGAGAGCGGCAGCTTCAGCAAAGCGGCCTCGTTGCTGGGTCTCTCTCAGCCGGCTATAAGCATGTCCATTAGGAACCTGGAGAGAGACTTGGGCGTGAAACTGCTGGAGAGATCCCGCGAAAGGTGCAAGCCCACCGAAGAGGGTAAATTGCTGCTGCGTCATGCCCGAGAGATATTGCACACGGAAGAACGATTGTACCGAGCATTGGAGGAGGTTAAAGGGGAGATAGGGGGGAAGCTGAATATTTTATCCAGCAACATTCCAGGAGAATATATAATCCCTCTCATCATAGGGGAATTCAAGGAGAGATATCCCGCGGTGGGGATAACCCTGGAGATAATGGACAGCTATCAGGTGGTGGAAGGGATTAAATCGAGGCGGGCGGAGATCGGGTTCGTGGGCATAGACATTGACGACTCCAGCCTGGTGGTGTTGGATTTATGCCGGGACGAGCTCCGGATAGTGGCCCCCAAGGACCATCCCTTGAGCGTAAAAGAGCAGGTGAACCCCGAGGATCTAGTGGAAGAGTCCTATGTGTTGAGGGAAAAGGGATCGGGGACCAGAGAGCTGATGCTCAAGTCCCTGGAGTCCATTGGGGTGGACACCCGTCGCCTCAAGGTGGTTTCCGAGCTAGGAAGCACCAGCGCGGTGCTCTCCGCGGTGGAGGCAGGGATAGGAATTTCCATGGCCTCCGTCTGGTCGGCTGCGCCGCTGCTTGAGGATGGAAGGATAGTGCCTATAAAGGTGAGGGGATTGGACGCCTCCCGCAGCTTTCATGTCATCCACAGAAAAAGCGCGGCTGTCTCCAGCGCGGGGACGGTCTTTCTTAAGTTTATAGAGAAGAAGAGGCCTCAACTACAGAGCATTGTGAACGATTTAATAGTCTAGTGGAAGGGAGCAAAGAAACGTCGGGCTTATGCCTCCGGAAGAAAAAATTTGAATCATCGGTCTCGCGAATCAGCATTAGTCTCGCGAATCAACGCGCAACCCAGATAAAAGCTGGATGCGCAAATCCCAGAACTGCGTAAGCTCGTTGAAGAAAACCCCTACCCTCGAGCTGGCAAATGAAGGTCTTTAAATGGAATTCTTAGGGTCCCATTAAGAGGATGGGAGAAAACTTAGTGGCCTCTGAATGATTTGACAAGACTTTAATGAGGTCGCGCTTTTTCCGTTAATCCACTCTAGCTAAACTATTTCTTTTTCTCAATTTTATATGAATGAGGCGCTCGCGCATGTAATGAGTTCGCTTTTTCTCAGATTTGACAAGACTTTAATGAGGTCGCGCTTTTTCCGTTAATCCACTCTAGCTAAACTATTTCTTTTTCTCAATTTTATATGAATGAGGCGCTCGCGCATGTAATGAGTTCGCTTTTTCTCAACCGCCAGTTGTTGGGCAAAATATCGGTTTGAACGATTAAACAAGTAAATTTAAATAGACACTAAGAATACCCTATCGCAATCCATCGTCAACGCGCTCCATTTGCCTATATAGATTTTTACTTGTTGTTAGGGTGGTTTAAATGAATAAGGTGAGGAGCGTTTCCCGTTGACGTTCCTCAAAGGGGCTTATCCATTATTTTTCTAATAATACTAGGAATATTAATATAATATAATTTTATATTTAATATTAATAATAATTATGTATAATATGGGAGATGGGATTTAGGGGTTCGGTTTATTTCTAGAAAGGAGCGGTGATGGAAGATTATCGGGAGATGTGGAGGAATCTGGGTATCGATTTAGATGCCCATGATCAACTGCTAGCAGTGCTACCTCCCCTTTATCAAGAGGTGATTCTGGATCAGAAGGAGAGGCCCGCGCGCATGGCCTATTTCGACATGGTCTTTTCGGAGATACACGGGAAGCGCATCCAGGAACTGGTGTCTTTAAAGGAAAAGGGGAAGAAAGTGGTGGGAACCTTCTGTACATATGTTCCCGAAGAGCTGACTTTGGCGGTGGGAGCGGCATGTGTGGGATTATGCGGAGGCGCCGAGATAGCCACCGAGGAGGTAGAGAAGATACTTCCCAGAAACCTATGCGCCCTGATTAAATCATCCTTCGGATTCAAGGTGGGCAAGCTTTGTCCCTATGTGGAGGCTTGCGATCTGTTGGTGGGGGAGACCACCTGCGATGGCAAGAAGAAATATTACGAAATTTTGGCCGAGTATGGCAACGTTTATGTGATGGAGCTACCTCAGAGGAAAGAGGAAAGAGACCGTAGCCTGTGGAGAGAGGAAGTTCGCGAGCTGGCTCGGCGACTGGAGGAACTTACCGGGGAAAGAATGACCGTGGAGAGCTTAAAAGAAGCGATCCGAGTTGTCAATAACAAAAGGGAGGCGCTGTTGAGATTGATGGAAGTGCGCAAAGCCAGGCCTCCGGTAATCAGCGGAAAAGACGCCCTGCTCATCAACCAGATAGCCTTCTATGACGAACCTCGCCGTTTCGCCAAACAGGTAAATGAGCTCTGTGAGGAACTGGAGAAGCGGGCCCAGGAGGGGAAGGGAGTGGCCGATGATTCCGCACCCCGTATCCTTCTCTCCGGATGTCCCATGGCTATTCCCAATTGGAAGCTCCCTCATATCCTTGAGAGCGCCGGGGCGGCGGTGGTGATGGAGGAGTTGTGCACGGGCATCCGTTATTTCCGTTATCTGGTGGACGATTCCCCGGGCGATGTGGAGGGACTGCTTGACAGCATCGCCGATCGTTATCTGGAGATAGACTGCGCCGTGTTCACCCCCAACCAGCGGAGAATTGAGAACATTAAGCAGCTGGCTAAGGAATATCAGGCGGACGGGCTGGTGTATTACGCCATTCAGTTCTGCGATCCCTATACGGTGGAGGCTTATCGGGTAAAGAAAGCTGCCGAGGAGATGGAGCTCCCCTTCCTTTACATCGAGACCGACTACAGCCAGGAGGACGTGGCTCAGATTTCCACCCGGGTGGAGGCTTTCCTGGAGATGCTGGGTTCTCGCGCGGCTAACCGCTGAAACGTGAGGTGCGTACACATGGAACGAGGTTATCGGATGCCCGAGTGAAGCAAATTGACGCGGAAAAAACTTTTCCGCAAGCGATCGCTTTCCCGCAGGGAATTACGATATAAATTGGTAAGCGCTTTGATCGGGGTTGCCGCGATGAGCTTCGCGGTTTACGGGGTTCCCGAGATCCTGATTTCCAAGCGATCCCCCTGCTCGGTTGGACGAGGGGAGTCGCCTCCTTCTTCTTTAATCATGCCAATGGCGAAAAGCTAATCCAATATAATATTTACACAATGTATATAATATTCATGGGTTAAACTTACTCTTCGACTGTTGCGTAAATTCACTCCCCTTTGGTAGAAATCGGGGAATCTTGTTGCCATCTTTATCATGCCAATGGCGAAAAGCTAATCCAATATAATATTTACACAATGTATAAAATATTCATGGGTTTAAACTTACTCTTCGACCGCTGTTGCAGCAATTCTCACCACGTAAGTCACTATCGAGCAACTTTGTTATCATCCCTATCCTAATGGAGACGCTTCACCTGAGCTCAGGCGAAGGGTTATATTCCATCTTTTATGATGATCCCAACGGAAAACGAACCTGGCAAGCGGCATTTTGTCAATTCGCAGGCAAAAGGATGAAATACGGGAAAACCGAATTCTTCCGTGCCAGACAGGATTGACGCTCCTCTGGCACGAAGTCAAAAAAAGAGATTATTTTTTTCTTCGATTCTGGTATATTCAAAAGAGCTTGAGGCGCCGCTTAAAAAATCTGACGGTTGGAGTAGAAAGAGGTTGGTGAATCCGTTCAGGGGTAAGATGAACATCCTGCTTTACCTGCTCTACTTTTTTACCTGGGCGCTGGTGGTGGGCGTGGCAGTATTCGCCTGCGCGCATCTGAGAAAAAACCGATCGAGGCTGAGAGAGACCAGAAGAATATTTAACCTGACGGATGTAGACGAATTCATCAAGGGAACCAAGAAGCTTCCGGACCTGTATTGGTGGAATGAAGAAGTCTCAGAGGAGCAGTCCAGCGAACAGGCCGATCTATATCACCGGTTTTTCCGCGAAAGGTTTCTGCCCCTGTCCGTGCAGATGATCAGGCAGAGAGAGATAGCGGGTATCTCCAGCTTGGTGGTGGTGGGCGCGCTTCTACTAATCAGCCCTTTTATAGTCTTTTTAGGCGCGTCCCCTTTGAGTCTGACCAGAAAGCTGGTAGACTTGCTACCCTTGATTTTCCTCGCGGTTACCCTGCCCTTCCTGGTCTTGAGGATACTTAAGGATTATCGGAAAGAGTTGCTGTTGCTGATTTTGATAGATGTGAAATTGGAGAAGATGCTCAAGCAAAAGGAAAAATCCCCGGAGGGAGAAGAGAGCGGCGCCAATGAGTGAATCGGCTGATGTGGTGGGAGGTGAAAGCGTTAGTATTGGTTCCCTCGCGATATGGTCATTAGAGAAAGAGGGAGACGTAAGTGGCGTCGCGATTCGGCTTGGTGTCAACGCGCAAGCTATTAATAGATTCACTCCGGGGGTCTATCGCGGATGACAAGTTCACAAATGAAATGTGTGGGACTGCGATACGAGAAAGAGGTGATATGCACATGGGGAAGGTGGATTTCAGAAAAGAATATAAGGAACTATACTCACCCCCAAGCCGCGAAGTGGTGCTGGTGGACGTGCCCAGGTTGAGGTTTCTCATGATCGACGGTAGCGGGGACCCTAATGGCTCGCGGGAGTTCCAAGAGGCGGTGGAAGCTCTTTACGGTCTGTCCTTTACCGCTAAGTTCATGTTGAAAAAGAAAGGGACGGGAGAGGATTACGCCGTTTCTCCCCTGGAAGGGTTGTGGTGGATGGAGGATGGGAGCGTCTTCAGCATGGAGAAGAGAGAAGGGTGGCGATGGACCCTGATGATCATGCAACCGGAATGGGTGGATTCCGGGCTGGTGACGGAGGCCGCTTCCCAGCTGGAGAGAAAGAAGAATCTTCCCGCCCTGGACAAGGTGAGACTGGAGGATTTCCTGGAGGGGCTCTCCGTCC
The DNA here is from genome assembly GCA_015711725.1 of Candidatus Geothermincola primus. Classification (GTDB taxonomy): domain Bacteria; phylum Actinomycetota; class Geothermincolia; order Geothermincolales; family Geothermincolaceae; genus Geothermincola; species Geothermincola primus. The sequence goes on from JACVIX010000030.1 coordinate 6,660, forward strand.
AAATCATGCATATCGGACCTTATGCGGAGGAGCAGCCCACCATAGATAAGCTACGCCGTTTCGCGGAGGAAAAGGGTTACCGGCTGCGAGGAAAACATCATGAGATTTATCTGAGCGACCCCCGCCGGGCGGACCCCCGAAAGTTGAGGACGGTATTGCGCCATCCGGTGGAGAAGGTTTGAGCCTTAGCTATGCGGCGAATCCTTCGTCATGCCAAAACTATATTTCTATCGCATAAGCAGAACAGCATAAGGCAACAAATTCGGCTTAAGGTAATTATTACAATTCGCTAATTAAATCGTTCTACACTGAAAAACGCGACCTTCCGAGACAGCGTAGTTTCTCCAGGGTGGTTGTCTAGCCGGTTTCTTGTGGAAAATATCTTGTTGAGTGGTGAGAATATAAGTTTTTACGTAATATTACAATTCGCTAATTAAATCGTTCTACACTGAAAAACGCGACCTTCCGAGACAGCGTAGTTTCTCCAGGGTGGTTGTCTAGCCGGTTTCTTGTGGAAAATATCTTGTTGAGTGGTGATCCCGAGCACGGCGGATGCAGTAGCGCAGACCTTATCCTAATGACTTAAAAGTATATAGATTAAAACAGGAACCTGCATTGGCTTAAACGCATCATAGATATATGCCGAAAAATATGAAGCGGGATTGAGACAATGAATCGATAATAGAAAGGTGAGAATAAACATGCCCACTTACGGCCCCTCCGTATTGATCGGCGTTCTAGCTCTTCTGAGTTTGTCATTGGGCATACCCCTATTCCTGGGGAAAGTGCCCCCCAATCACTGGTATGGCTATAGGGTCAGACCTTACGCCATGAAAGATCGGGAGATATGGTATGCGGTGAACCGCAAAGGTGGCAAGCACCTCATCATAGTCTCCTGCGTTCTCACCCTATTATTCGTCTTCACCTTATTTTTCGTCGGTGACCCTACCGCTCAGAGGACTATAATGAACGTCACCATGTTCTCCACATTGGCTGGGGTAATTTACAGCGCGGTGGTGACGGTGCGTCTCTCATCTCGAATGGCTCGTAAGAAAGGACTCAGGTGAAATTCTTTTTTCAAATTGTACGAAAGAGCGTGGTGTTTGCATGGTGGATGGTTTGCCAATGAGCGTTCCCAGGATATTAATGCTGGTGTTCGGGATACTCTTCACCCTCTTGGCGCTGGGATTCCTCTTCTCCAGCGGGGCGGTGCTCTGGCTGAACGGCGCCCACTCCAGCGGGGATGGCTATGTGAGCACCCATCCGGTAAGCGTTTCCCAGGATAGCTACGCGGTAATCAGCAAACTAAGCATAAATTCGAGGGCGGAGAAAGCGCTTGGAGCCCTTCGTCAGGTCAACATCAGATTGGAGTGCGAAAACGCGGATCCGGAAAGGGCTATCTTCCTGGGCATCGCAGAGGAAGAGGACGTGCGGAAATATCTTGACCAGGTGGATTACGACCAGGTGTTGGAGATGAGTTTCTATCCCATGGAGCTGCGTTTGCAGAGACATCTCGGCGAGGCAAGTCCCGCTCCTCCTGGGTCACAAAATTTTTGGAAGGCGGCGGCGTGGGGCAAGGGCGCCCAGAGCGTCGATTTACATCTTCAAGCCGGGGATTACCTGGTGGTGGTGATGAACGCCGACGCCTCAAGGAACATGGATTTTTACGCCAGATTGGAGGCGCGGGTTTTCTGGGTTCTCCTGGCGGTGGGCGTGATCCTCTTTATCTTTGGTATGGCGGGGCTGGCGGGGTCACTAGCCATGGTCTACTTCGCTTTGCGGGGCGAATAATAATGGGAAAGGAAGGGGTTATGCAGTGCGAGCATTGCGGAAACCAGCCGGCGGCAGGTGATAAGTTCTGTCGCCAATGCGGAGCGCCTCTGGGAGAGGGGCAGGAGGCTACCATCCTTTCCCCAACACCTTCGACAGAGCCTTCGGTCACCTCGGAAATAAGTGGGTGGGCGGTGGCCAGCCTGATTCTTGGAGTTGCTTCCATAATGGTTTTGCCCTTGGTGGGATCCGTGCTGGCCATCGCCTTCGGCATAATGGCTAAAAGCGAGATAAAGAAGGAAAAGGACAAGCTATCCGGTTCCCGCGTGGCGTCGGCGGGGATAATCATGGGGTCGCTGGGGCTGGTTCTGCTGGTCATAGCGTTAATCATCTTCTTCATTATAGCTTTTGTCTTCATGGATTTTATGCGCTACTGGGATATAAATTTAGAATTGGAGGGAGCCTCCAGCGTGGAAGCGCGGCTGGAGATGCGCAATGGCCAATTATCTGTTACCGGCGGAGCAAGGGATAATCTTGAAGCTCACTTTATTTACAGTATGTTAGAGCATGAACCGAATCTGGACTATTGGGTGGATGAGGGAAAAGGGAGATTGCTGGTCAAACAACCCTTGGGCGGAAGAGCGCGCCTGATGGGTGGCCGTGATCAATGGGACCTGGCTTTTCGAGATGAGATGCCTGTAGAGCTCTTTGTCTCCCTGAGTAGCGCGGAGGGGAACTTGGATCTGCTAACCGTTGAGCTGATAAGCCTGGAACTGGATACTATTAGTGGCGACGCCTTCGTAGATCTCTCGGGAACGAAGCGAATGCTAGAAGGAGTGGGATTGAGAAGCGACAGCGGGGATCTCGCCCTTTTTCTCAACGGAAGCTACGAACTTCCTTTGAATCTAGATTTGAGCAGCGATAGTGGGGACATTGAGGTGAACTTATTGGGGTCTTTCAAGCAAGGTCTGGAGGGCAATCTGGAGATGGCCTCGGGAGACCTGACGCTGCGCCTTCCCCACGACGTGGGGGTATGCGTGACGGTAAGCACAGTATCGGGCGAGATAGTAGCCGTTGGGTTGAGGCGCCAGGAGGGGGGCGTGCTAGCGAACGACGCCTATGGATCATCGCCAATCACCTTACGTTTGAGGGTTAAATCCTTAAGCGGCGACATCAAACTATTTGTCGAGTGAAGGGGGTTTTACATGACTGTATGCGATAAATGTGGCAAGGAAGTGGATGACCGAGACCGATTTTGTCATGCCTGCGGGGCGCCAATCGCTGGCGTGACCCAGGGTAAAGAGGTGACACAAGCTCCGGCCGCAGCTGTGAAGCCCGCGCTCCCTGTTTCCTTAAGTGAGGAAGAGCTGAGAGCCAAGGCGGAAAAGAAAGTGAAGGCGCGCGTGGTAATGCTCCGACATGCGGGAGTTTATGTGATCATGAACCTCTTCTTCGTGGCAGTTTGGGCGCTTACAGGGAACGGCTATCCCTGGTTTTTGTGGTCGGTAATCGGATGGGGACTGGGCTTGGCTTTGCACGCCTTGGGCTACTTCTTGGGTTCCCGGAGCGAGGCGGTCATGCATAAATTGGTGGAAAGGGAGATGGAAAAGCTGGGAAGACCCCGGGGGTAGCGGTGGATAGATTGGGTCTCATCTACTTACGCGAATGGGATGGCTAATTTTCAAACCTCTTTTTGATGGGAAGACTCAGATCGCGCTCTTAGAGCGGACGTAGAACCTGACATATTATTTGCTTCAACGGACCAGCAGGATGGGGCAGCTAGCGTGATGGGTTAGGCGGGTGCTCACCGAACCGAGGATAATATCCCCCACCGCGTGACGGCCCTTGCTTCCCGCCACTATCATTTCGTAGGCGCCTTCTTCCATTTCCTTTAAAATCTCTCCCACCGGATGGCCGAAACGCACCTTTTTCTCCACCTCCAGTCCCGCCTCCCGTAGAGGAGCCTCACATCTTGATAGCACCTTTTCCGCGTATTGGAGAAGTTCCTCTCTTATCTCCTCATAAGGGATAAGGGTGGTTACCGGGGGTGTTAGCCCATCGGTCATCACCGGGTAGGCGGGTTCCTCCACGACGATGAGCAGGGTTACTTTGCAGGAAGATCCTTTAAAAAGCTTAGCGGAAAAGGAGGTCGCCTTATCCGAGTGTTCCGACCCATCGGTAAGCACCAAAACTTTTTCCAGCATCTCTTACTCCTTTCGTTTTTAAGGATGCATCAATGGGCATCGTAAATCGCCTTTCCGCCTATTAACGTATTATATCCCATCACATGCGAAAAAATTTAAAGCTTAAGGGTGAGAAGTTGAAAAGGGGAAATGGGTGAATCCTGGCGGGGTTCCTAATCGGGGCGTGGATGGAACTCTTTAATTCCGGACATGGTCCGCCTTTTTAAGGACAGAAGATCGAGCGGGTGAGTTGGGGGGAAGTTTACGAAAGGTAAAGGCAACTTGCTGTAGAAATCTGGGTTATAATACTAAAGTAATAATGAAAGGGAAATCACCGCCGGTCTGGGACCTTTAATATCAAAGGGAGCAGCGGATCAATGGGAGCCTTCTGTTTAATTTTCCATATAGGTAATGGGTTGGGCTTCAACGGAAAGGAGGGAGACTGATTGGATAATCTTGAGAAGATCAGGCAGCATCTCCAGAAACTCTCCGAGCTGAGCGCCAAGCTGGGCAAGCTGGCTTCTCGTTTCAGCGGTCCCGAGGGTGAGGAGTTAAAGGAGAGGTTGAAGAAGGGCGCTGCCAGCGTAGGAATCAAGGGGGGCGTTGCCTTCCTCGGCGGAGTGATTCTGGGTATGGCTTCCGTCTATGTTATCGCCTGCATCATCCTCCTGGTGAACATCGCTTTGGACAGGTTGTGGCTTTCCGCCCTCATCGTGGTGGGAGGACTTCTTCTCATAGGCGGTCTTACCGCCGGCGCCGCCCTCGCTGCCATGCGTGCCTCCGCGAACAAGTTAAAGAAAGATTTGAGCACCGCGGCGGGGGGGATAGTTCAGGACTTGAAGGACACCACCGACGAGATGAGAGCTACCATGGAAGAGCTTCAGGCGGTTATCAAGGTGGAGGCGGAGGTGCGCAAAAGCCAGATGAAGGACATGGCAAACACGGCGAAATCACTGGCGCCGGTGTTGATTGGCGCCTACCTTGGTTATCGCATAATCAAGCGCGCTCGCCGTAAGCGCGCCGCCAGAAAAGAACAGGGAATCGCAAAGTAAGCAGGGAGATACTGGAAAGAGGGGCCGGAGTTCCCCGGCCCCTTTACTTTTTGCCCATGACATATAATTAATTTTACATTATGTCAATATCATTATGATGTTAAGATTTAATTAATGGGTAAGGGATTGTTGCGTTAAAGAATAATGCCTTAATGATAATCCTTTTATCGATGTTGAAATGCGATGATTGGTCGGGGCGGAAGTGCGGCATAGGCGCGAGAGTTGTCCGCCCCGACCGCAAAAGTTAAAATATCCCTATAATTCATTCTTCTTCGTCTCAGGCAGGGAGAGAGGAGATAGCGCCATGGAATCCAGTTATGACGTGGTGGTCATCGGCTCCGGGGTGGGAGGACTAACCACCGCCGCCCTTCTGGCAAAGGAGGGTTGCAAGGTTCTGGTCCTGGAGAAAAGCTCCCGGATTGGGGGTTGCTGTTCAGCGTACCGCAAGGAAGGCTATTCCTTCGACGTGGGAGCGGTTTTCGTGCTCTTTAAGGAAGTATATGATTTGCTCTTCGATCACCTGGGGCTGGATTTGGACGACTATATCGAGATGAGGGTGATCGATCCCGTCTACGACATCCATTTCGATTTTGGGGAACGAGTTATGCTTCACAAGGATGTGGAGCGAACCGTTGAAGGTTTGAAAAGCGTGCATCCGGGGGAGGCGGAGAGGTACCGGGACTTTTGCCGGGAGATGGGTGAAATCTGGAAAGGGGTGCTCTCCACCGCCACCCGGCCCATTGGAAATATTAAGGAACTCACCACCATCTCCCATCAGCTCAAGCGGGTTCTCAATCCCGCTCTTCTAAAGAGCCTGCCCCTGACCTTACGAGCGGCCAGCGGGTCTCAACAGAAGATAATCGACCGCTACTTTACCCATCCCACCCTGCGCTCGCTGGTGGGTTTCGAGAACCTTTACGCGGGACTACCCGCCAATCGCATCAATGGCCTTTTTTCACTGCTCTCCTATCTCTCTCACGAAGGATACTATTACCCTAAAGGCGGGATGGTGGCCATCCCCGAAGCCTTAGCGCGTATCGTGGAATCGCAGGGGGGAGAGATTAAGCTCAACTCGCCGGTGAAGAAGATAACTCTAAGAAACAAGACCGCTAAAGGGGTTGTTCTGGAGAACGGCGAGGAGATAGCCTCCAAAGTAGTGGTCTCCAACGCCAGCTGCATCCCCACTTACATGGAGTTGGTGGGAAGGGAGAACTTGAGCCCAGCCTTCGTGAAAGCTATAGAGGGCTACCGCAACTCAATTCCCTCACCCAGCGTCTACCTAGGGCTTAAGGAAAAACCTCCTATGGAGAGCCATTTCACCGTGCTCATCGGTTCCTTGGAACAGGTAAATAACTACTGGGATGAATACTACGCCAAAGGGCTGATGGCCAGGGCGGACGACATGCCCTTCGGTATCTGTTGCCCCAGCCTTTATGATCCTAGCCTAGCACCGGAGGGGAAGTACGCGGTTTCGGTGGTATGCGCCAGCCCTTATCGGTTGAAGTATCATCATTGGGACGAGGTGAAATCCTACTTTATCGAGGAGGTTATCTCCAGCATTGAGAGGAGGGCTTTTCCTGGGTTCGGCAGTCTGGTGGAATTTAAGGACATGACCACCCCCCTGGACTTCGAACGAGCCCTCAACCTGCCCGAAGGGGCTATCTACGGTCTGGAGATGAGCGTGACTCAGCTTGGTCCTTTCCGCGCCAACTGGAAGTCGCGGGTGATCGATAGGCTTTACCTGGCTGGGGCGAGCACCAATCCAGGGGGCGGGGTTCCTCTGGTGATGCTCTCGGGGATGTATGCCAGCTCCCTGGTGCTGCGCCACTGGAGCGATTGAATCCGGATTAAGATCCCGCGGCGAAATATTCACATTTCGTAACTTAGGAATTAAGATTCGCGTCCTATAAAAAATTTCTTATACGTCATGGGCAAGCGTGAGGGGAAAGGTGGGCGCGATTATAAATGACGAGTGGGGAAAGTGGCCTGGGACGATGACTTATTTCTGGACTTACAGCGCATCCGATTTCCTTGGACAGCCGATAAGGAAACGTTGACTCCAAAGAAGCGGGAAGATGCCGATTGTTGGAAAAGAGAGAAAGATATCGAAAGAGGAAAAGGCGGGATCTAGGCTGTAGTGGAATTCTCCGATGGGATACTTTAAGTACTTTGTAGAGTTATTTCCGTCAGAAGAAAAAAGCTGAGCCGCGTTTAAGGATTCCCCTGTTGGTATAAACTTTTCACAGAAAGAGACGGTATTTATTTTTTTCGGAGGATTCAACTGGATTTCAGTATGCGTCTAAGATGCGCTCCATGAGGGCAAAAGAAATATTGTCATTTCAGGGAAAAATTTTAACATAGGATTTCTTTTAGCGCATAAATCTTTTAGAACAAAAAATTAGCCTTTATCCTTATAGTTATTATCTGAGATATGGTTCTTCTCCAGAAAAGAAGGATTGTCTGGGTCATTCGAATGTGACGGTGAACGAGTCGAGCTGGACTTTCTGGCTGCCGTCGCTCACCAGGAACGCCTTCAAATAGAGTTTTCCATGCCCAAACTCGCCGGAGAAGCTCTCCAGATGGCCGTTCATTTCGTCCGCCGAGTTCGCCTGTCTCGCAGCAGTGGCCGGCACCCATCTCGAGCCATCATGGTAATACCATCTAGTTCCATCTGGAGAGAGCTGGTAGACGACCCTCCCCTGATTCTCAGGCCCCAGCCTCTCAGTGAAACCGGTGAGCCTAGTATATTCGATCCCTGTAACGGTGACTACCGAAGGACTCGCAGTGGAATACGCGCCAGGAGGGTACTTTACGATAAAGCTCGTATAGTCCGCGTGCGAACCGTCACCGACCTCCCAGTAACCCACCGTATAGATGTTGTTCAGATCGTCCACGGTGCACGACCTCGTCACCTGGTAATAGCCTTCTCGCTCAAGTACCTTGGGGAAGCCGCTCGCCATGGTCGCGTCACGCGAGTATTTCACCGTGGTCACTCTGGTGTCAGGCTGGCAGACGGCAGCGGCAGCTATGCTACCCGTGCTGTCGACACTGCCGCTCCAGGAATCCGGCGGACTGGCGTCGCGAGGGCCGCTTTTGTCGTATACCTGCGGCCATCCCGACGAAGTTAGCTGGTCTCCTCCCACGGAGTATCGGGTTACCAGAAGCTTGCCCTCTCGTGCGGTGTTCCCGCTGACTCCCACCACGCAATAATCCCCATTTGCCTCCTGTGAAAGGGAGAAATATTCATCGAAAGGAGCGCCGGAGTCCCAGACTTTTGGCCAACCCGGAAGCACGTTACCATCCGCGTCGAGCTTATAGAGGATGGCGTCGCGGTTACCGGCAACTTGTGTATATCCGCTCAATATCAGATTTCCACCCGAGTCCCGGAAGATATCATATGAGAAGTTCTGTTTGGCCCCTGGGACCCCGTAGAACTTGGGCCATCCTTCCGCTGTGCCGCCGTCTGGCCGGAATTTCTTCAAGGCTATCAATCCGTTTACATCTTTATCTGGAGTTCCGCAGACCACGATGTCGCCGCCCGCATCGATGATCACACCCGTGCCGATCGAATCGTCCCCCAGAAAGGATTGAGGCCAACCAGCCAAGGGGTTCCCGTTAGGGTCTAGCCTCCAGATGGTTGCGTATCCAGCCACCGTGATATTCCCAGCATCATCGACTTTTACATCCTGGCCTTCGTTCCAGTGCCTTCCCGGAGAACTGTAGAATTTCGGCCAGCCGGGGATAGCCTGACCGTTGGGATCGTATTTCCCCACGATTACTTGGGATGACCAATCGCTAAAATCAGCGTAATCTCCGACGGCGACGATGCTGCCATCAGGGCAGAAGTCGATCACGTGATACTCCGGCCCAGAAAGAGGTCGTGGATCCTTATATGTTGCCGTCCAAAAGGCGCCATCGGGAAGCCTCTTGAGCTTGGCCAGGGAGTCGCCCTCCTCGTTGACGCTTATGAGCTGGGAGTCGAAGGCGAGATCGGATGCTGTATCGAATTCCCAAGTTCGCTGGTTTCCCTTACTCGCTTGGCCACCGCAACCGGCCAGCAGGAGCATAGTAGATATAAACAAAGGCAGAATGGGAATAACCGCTATGGAGCGGCCTCTACGGCTGTTCATGATCCACCCCCTTCGTCATGCGACGGGTAAACGCTAGTCACACTATCATATACTCATACTATCATATAATGAACCGAGAGACCTCATCTCCAATCTAAAACGCCTACCGAAAAGACACACCATCCAGATATCTTGCCCATCTTGTAATATAATAAATGGGTGTTATAATACTGAAATGGCAGCGAGTTAAGAGTTCTTATAGACAAGGAAAAGCAATCACTTGGCAGAACGATCGGTCTTCGTAGAAGTAGAAGGGCTCCATAAGGCTTATGGGGAAATTAGGGCTGTAGATGGGATAAGCTTCACTATAAAATCCGGCGAGATCTTCGCTCTCCTCGGACCCAACGGGGCGGGAAAGACCACCACCATCAAGGTGCTCTCCACTTTAATTGCGCCTGACGCGGGTGACGCCAGAATAGGGGGACTGGACATCCGCGGGGACATCATGGAGATAAAGAGATTGAGCGGCACCGTCCCCCAGGAAACGGCGGTCTATGACGATCTCAACGCCTCCGAGCACCTCAGGTTCTTCGGAAGGGCTTATGGCATGAGCGCCACGGAGATCGGCCGACGGGAAAAGGAACTCCTGGAGGTAACCGGGCTGGAAGAGAGAAAAAGAGATAAAGTTTCCACTTATTCGGGAGGAATGAAGCGCCGGCTCAACATCGCCTGCGCGCTGATGCACAGCCCTCGCTTTGTGATGTTGGACGAGCCCACGGTGGGCGTGGATCCCCAAGCCCGGGAACGAATATTCGACATGGTCAGGGACCTGCGAGACCAGGGGATAGCCATTCTTTACACCACCCATTACATGGAAGAGGCGGAATTCTTGAGCGACAGGATAGCCATCATGGATTATGGAAAGATTATCGCCGAGGGAACCATGGCGGAGATAGTGTCCATCGCGGGCGAGGGAGAGGTGGTGGAGCTAGAGGTAGACGCATTCACCGAGCCCTTGAGGGAAAAAATCATGAAGATAGAAGGGGTGCTGGGGGTGGAAGGCGAACGTCCGATAAAGGTTACCTGCGAGAGCGCCGGGCGAATCTTATCCCACATTATCACAGCGGTAAGCGATAGCGGGTCGCTGGTCAAGCATATCGAGGTTAAGACCCCGTCTCTAGAGGACGTCTTTATCAAGCTTACCGGGAGGAGCCTGAGGGAGTAGGGGAATTTGGAGCGTTTTTCGGGAATGGCTGGGCGATAAGATCGAGGGGAGCGGATGAGAAAAGTATTAAACATAACCTTTAAAGACCTAAAGGTGCAATTCAAGGATAAGATGACCTATCTTTACCTTTTCGTCACCCCTTTGGTACTCATCACCATATTTGGCTTGGCTTTAGGGGGCTCCGATGAGAACCAACCGGTGAGCGCCCCGGTTATCTACGATCACCAGGACGAGATGGCCGTTGCCATTGTGGAGAATTTAACCGAGACGGGATTGGTAAAGGTGGTGGAGCCTTCCTCTTTGGAGGAAGCCAGGGAGAAGGTGCAGAATGGGGATTACGTCGCCGCGGTTATATTCCCCTCCGGGATTACCTCCGCGTTATCCGCCAACCAGCCCATTGTACCGGAGATATTGAGGGTGCAGGAGAACGATCCTCGGGTGCAGATGGTCAAACAGGCGGTATACCAAGCCACGGGCATGGCTTTAGCCATGCGTCGGCCCCAGGATTACCGGCCTCCTCAGGTGATGGTGGAGGAGTTGGATGTGCAGAAACAGAGGTCCACCAACGCCTTCGACCAATACGTGCCTGGATATGCGGTGATGTTCATGCTCTTCGGGGTGATGACCGGTATTTTCTTCATCTTGGAAGAAAAAGAGCAGGGCACGTTGAAGCGGCTCTTTCTTACGCCCCTGACCAAGGGGAAGATCATTCTGGGCAAACAGTTGGCGGTCTTTGCGCTGGTGCTTATCCAGTGCACCGTGCTCTTTCTAGCGGGATGGCTATTTTTCAAGATCAATGTGAGCAAGGAACCTCTCGCCATCGCCGCGCTGGTATTCTGCACCTCCCTGGCGGCGGTGGGCCTGGGAACCCTCTTGTCCGCTTGGATAAAGAAGGTGAGACAGGTATCGGGCATCGTGGTCTTCGCCATTCTGGTGATGTCCGCTTTGGGAGGCTCCTGGTGGCCCCTATGGATCGAGCCGCCCTGGCTGCAGTTCCTGTCCTGGTTCACCATAAATGGTTGGGCTATGAATGGTTTTAACAAGATCATGATCTTCAATCGCTCCTTCTCTAGCGTGCTGCCCAACTGTTTAGTTCTCGCCGCCATGGGGATAGTCTTCTTCCTGGCGGGGGTGATGATGTTCAAGACTCCGGATTGAGCGAGGGGTCAGTGTTCCTTCCTGGTCAAACCCATCCCTTTCCTTTCAAGATTTTCCCTACCTTCCATGAAAATGATGTCGCCTTTTAATTGTTTATTCGGCTTCATTGAGATAAAGATGGAGGGCACTAAGAACGATTATTATTTACAATATGTAAAATGTATAGATTAAATAGCGCGCAATTTAAATTGGGGCGGCCTTAAAATTCACCTTTAAGAAGAAAGAAGAAAACCTTTGAAGGGGATTCTTATGCGCGTGGCTCACCCTTCTGAGTCGTGATCGGAAATGAACTCTTTCGATTCCGCGTGAGGCTATATTATTCCACTATAATGTGGAGTAGCGAACATGGGTCCGTGCTTCTTAGATGTGAAGCTCAAAACGGATAAAATTTGCCGAAGAGGAGAGATGTTAGATGGCGAGATGAAATTTTTTTGACGATTTATAGGGAGACGCTATACTTCCAGGTTATCCAGTATGTTCTCGCCGGGAACGGCGTTCTTCGCTTCTTCCGGGAGCTCGAGGTTGAAAGCTTTCCCATAGTCTGAGATGTTGAACTCAAAAAATATGGACGCACTCGCCCCACTAATGATGCCATTTTTCTCGGGCAAGGGAAGGGCTTCGCCCACCTTAATATCGTCGATCTCCATTTGGATATAGGTGAGCAACCCGGATTCCTTATCCACGGTGATGGTTAGTCTGGCGTGGGAAAACATGTCTTTTGCCATCTCCACGGTCTTGTCCCAGAGCTCTTCTGGTAAACCCCGTCGTGAGAAGTTCTCCCTCAGGCGTTCCAGTTCTTCGGTCGTCAGGAGTTTTTCCGGGTCGATAGATAGAAAGTACTTGATATAATCCTCCGAGTTTTCCAGTACCTCCACCTTCTGGGCGGAATCGAGGAGCTTTTCCACTTCCTCTGGCATCAGCATCTGATTAAAAGAGTTGTATAGAGTGGGGGTGTCCGCCTCCTTACAGACCCATCTGCCTGACCCCGGCATTTTTATATATATCCGATTGCCCACGATATAGCCCTCTATCTCTACCTCTTTTCCCGTGCTTCCCCAGAAGAAGTTCATCTGGTTCTTCTGAAGCTCTGTGGAGATGTTCATTTGGGCTATGCTCTCGCCGTTGTCCCGCTTCTCGTAAAGGAGATGATAATGTAACTGGATAGATTGGGTCTTCGCTTTGGTCTTCAGCTGAATATTCGCCATTCCATCCATACGGAAAGACTGCTCCGTCCGCATCCTTTCTTTGGCTTGGTCTAAGATTTTAGTCGCCTCGATCAGGGATGCGGTCCAGGAAGAGCATCCGAAAGATATAAATATCGTTGAGAGGATAAGCCAAGGTATAATCATTTTGATGAAAAGTTTTTTGTTTGTCATCTTTGTTCCCCTCGCTTATCAACTGGATTAGCTCCTTATTAACATCTTATAACAAAGCCCCCCTCCCTGTCCAAGGAAAGGCGGATTGACCGAGAGTCTCGCTATGAGAGTTGCCTCCTTCGTCATAGGTCAAGATCATTTGTGGCAAAACTACCTTCTTGCAAGGTTTAATCGGCGCCAGCGGCGGGAAATATAAATCAAGTGTTCATCACTTAAGGAAGAGGAGGGGACGATGGCTGAAAAACGGGACCTTGTGGGAGAGAAACTCGGCGCGGAACAAGCCATGACCACCGCGGGAGGCGAGGTAGTCTTCAAAAAACTGAGAATCTACAATTTAGTCATGGGTTTCTTCCATCTGGCTCAAGCCTTGCTTATCTACTTTCTCTCTAGCGATTTCACCTTGCCGGTGACCACCAGCTATCTGAAGTATGACCCGCTGGCTAGAGCCTCGGTTCCTTTCACACGGGAAGTGGCACAGCTGCGCATCGGGCCTCTGGTGGCGATTTTTCTGCTCTTGAGCGCTCTGGCCCATTTTCTGGTCTCCTCACCGGGGATCTTCGGATGGTACGTGAGGAACCTACAACGACATATCAACTACGCCCGGTGGATAGAGTATTCATTCAGCGCCTCCCTGATGATCGTGCTCATCGCCATGCTCTCCGGTATGTATGATTTGGGCAGCCTGATTCTTATCTTTTCCCTCAACGCCATGATGATTCTCTTCGGGTGGATGATGGAGCTGCATAATCAGACCACGGAAAAAACCGACTGGACCGCCTTCGTCTTCGGCTGTATCGCCGGGGCGATACCCTGGGTGGTTATTTTCATGTACTTCATTAGCGCCGCTCTGGACTCCTCCAACGCGGTCCCCAAGTTCGTCTACGGCATCATGGTCTCCATCTTCGTCTTCTTCAACATCTTCGCCGTGAATATGGTTCTGCAGTACAAAAAGGTGGGGCCCTGGAGAGATTACCTCTTTGGCGAAAGGATGTATATATTGCTCAGCCTGCTGGCGAAATCCGCTCTGGCATGGCAGGTATTCGGCGGCACCCTGCGCCCCCAGTGACCCCTGTAAAAGACATCATTCGTGTAAAGCCCATCGTCGCTTGCTTTTTAAACAGGATTACACGGTCTGGTAATCGGTGAAAATGTTTGATACCTTTGTTGACAGGCTGTATAATCATTAAATATGGCATGGTTTCCAGATGGCTACGCTGACGGGAAGCCAGTCCGAGGAAGCAATATCGAGCATAGGGAGAGAGCGGAAAGGCAGGTGCAACAAGATGTTCGGAAAGAAAAAAGCTGAGAAGAAAATGGCCAAGCTGGAGAAGCAGATAGGCAAAATGGGCAAGAAGAAGGCGACACTGGAAAAGGATCTCGGAAAGGCCGAGAAGAAACTGGCAAAACTGGAGAAGAAAGCCGCGAAGAAAAGCGAGTAAGTAATCGACATCTTCTGGTTTGTACAGAAACATATTAAAAATAGAATAAAATGTAAATGAGTAAGTTACACTTGCCTTGAGAGGCTTGTCTGGTATTTTGGAATGCGCCTGATAGATGAACCCCTGTTGGGTAAGTTTTCCCACAACAGGGGTTCTTATTAAAGGCGTTGATTTTTTCCCGAGCCAAGGACATGAATGTGGAAAAGAGCTAAAATCTCTTCATCTATAGAAAACATGATCTAGAATCCATAAATGTCTTATTCGCTCTTGTCCTTAAGCTCTTCCAATACCTGGTAAAGTTCTTGGTCGGAGGGGAATTCAGTCTGCCTGGAGCTGATAAAGATATACCGGATGATGCCGCGGGCGTCCAGGATGAAGTGGGCGGGCCTGGCGATATTCACCGATTCAAAATTGAGCCGCACCAGCACCCCATAGTCCCTGGCCACTTTTCGCTCCTGATCCACCAGGATGGGGAAGGGAATGGGGTTCGCTTTTAAGAATTCTCTTACTTTTTGGTAATTTTGGGCGACGATTCCCACCACATAAGCTCCCCTGCTGGTGAACTCCTCTAAATTTTCCTGTATATGCACCATATACCTGCGCCAGTTAGGTCACCAGGTGCCTCGACCAAATATAATCAACAAAGTACGGTCCAGTAGTTCTCGAAGGGACACCTCATTTCCGGTAGCGGCATCTTTTAAGGTGAAATCGGGGGCCTTGTCCCCCACTTTTAAAATTCTGCTTGCTTTGGGCATAATACCATCACCTCCAACTCCAAGAATAGCATGGTGATGGCTTATCCTTTATGATCGGAAACATTTTGGATTGATGATCTATGGGCTGATATGCTTAGCTTCATTCATTTCCATATTTATCCGCTATAATCGGGAAATGTTGTGAAACGAGCAGGATATCTAATGAATTGCCAACACGTTAAAAAATTATCAATAGAAAAAGTGATAGAAGATGAATGTGAGCATAGGTCAATTCCCCTTTACCGCACCCATAGAGTTCCAGGGTTAGCGCGTATCAATTTATGCAGGGTAATCGTTGTTTTGATCTTCTTTTAAGCGAAGCAAGTTAGACTTTCGCCGCGAAAGATCATAAAATCCAAGCGTCCACTCGCCCCCAACCACCAGGATTCAACCCACCCCTCGCTTTTATTGTAAAATTCCACTATGAAGGATTTTTATGAAGAGGCGATCTCCGAGGCTGGAAATCAGCTTGTGGCGCCGTCTCCTGAAGCGTCGTCCACCGCCACGGATGTCGATAGAAAGATCCTTTTCCGGGGCGGAGCGCTTTCCGCACTGGCCAGCCGCGACTTCCGGTTGCTGTGGGTGGGGGCCTTCGTGTCTAACACGGGGACTTGGATTCACAATACCGCCCTGCTCTGGTTTGTGAAGGTGCTCACCGATTCCAATACCTGGGTGAGCGTGATCAATCTGGCTAACTTTCTTCCCGTGCTTCTCTTGGTGCTCTTTTCGGGTTCCCTGGCCGATCGGATGGACCGCAAGCGGCTGATACTTTTGACCCAGGTCTTGATGATGCTGGGGGCCATTGCTTTGGGCGTGCTCACCACACTGGGCATAGTTTCCTTGGGAGCCATGATTGCCTTGACTTTGCTGATGGGCGCCGCCTTCGCTTTTACCTTCCCCGCCTGGAGGGCCATCATCCCGGATTTGGTTCCCAGAAAGGATATTCTCAATGGCGTGGCGCTGGACGCCGCCCAATTCAACTTAGCCCGTTTCGCGGGCCCAGCCCTGGGATCCCTGATTCTCGCCGTGTTCGGGGTCGCCACCGCTTTTTATATCAACGCCGCCAGCTTTCTGGCGGTGATAGCCGCGGTTTTATTCATAAGAACCAGCACTCCCGGGTCTCCAACGCCCCGGAGCGGCACCATGCTTCACATCGGTGAAGGTTTACGTTATGTAAAGCGTCAGCGATGGGCCATCAACCTACTGGCGGTATTGGCTTTCACCTCCTTTTTTGGAATGCCCTTTATCGTGCTGCTACCCTCTCTGTCCCGGGACGTGTTGGGGAAGGGGTCCACGGGATATGGCCTGCTTTTAGGGTTTACCGGTCTGGGAGCCGCACTCGCCGCTCCTCTGGTAACTTTGATCAATCGCCACATAAGCGAGAAGTGGATCATCAGGTTATCAGCCACCATCGCCAGTATGTTTCTGCTGGTCATCTCCTTTTCACGGATCCTGTGGCTCTCCCTGCTTCTCTCTATAGGTCTGGGCGCCACCTATCTGATGATCAGCGCCTCTATCAACACGGTGCTTCAGTCCCGGGTGGAGCGTGATATGAGGGGGCGTATCATGAGTTTCTACATACTGGTATTGCAGGGCATCTTTCCCCTAGGGGGCATAGTCATGGGATATCTCTCGGATCTCTGGTCCACTCCCACTACCCTTCTTCTTGAAGGATCGGCTTGCCTCTGCCTTTCGCTCGCTCTCCTTTTGTTCCCCTCAATATTGCGGGATGCTGTCTCCGTCACATAGACAGGGCGGCCCGAGGCTATCCTGGAGAGAAAAAATGATATATGCCCGACAACGCTTCCAAGGGAGCGCGCGATTGGGTAATTTACCCTGGAAGATCGATCTGGTAGGTCATATGAAACGATAAGGTTGGAAAAGGAATATTATGTTTAAATTTTAGCCAAACTCGTGCATCGACAGATAAAGGTTGGGATTTGTCATGATGTTGATTTTTTCTATATGTTAATATGTCTTCGCGGTAAAAGAGAGTTTATATATAATCGACAGATAAAGGTTGGGATTTGTCATGATATTGATTTTTTCTATATGTTAATATGTCTTCGCGGTAAAAGAGAGTTTATAAATAAAATTCAGACATGGGAACGAATTCGATGAAGTGGAAAGGGAGGTTTTCGTTATGGATAACGCGGTGGAGAGCGGAGCCGGCTACCTCAAGGGCCAAGTGCTGGTCTTCCAGGAGATGGTGGAATACCAGGAAGGCGCGGTGGTGAGTCGGGAGATTATAAAAGGGGAGAAGGGCACTGTGACCATCTTCTCCTTCGACCGCGGTCAGGGTTTGAGCGAGCACACCGCTCCCTTCGATGCGCTGGTGCAGGTGATCGACGGGGAGGCGGAAGTGCGCATATCGGGAAAACCACATCGACTGAAGGCGGGAGAGGCGATCATCATGCCTGCCAACCAGCCACATTCCTTACATGCCGTAGAGAAATTCAAGATGGTCCTCACCCTCATCCGCGCCTGATGCGCATGTCTAGAGGTTAATCACGGTTGAGAAACGCACAGGATCTGGATAAAGACGGGTAGAGCTGGCGAAAAACGGCGTAAAGCTGGTCATAGCTTGAGCGATATTCGTCTCGAGGTTTAAAAATTTTGCGCACCTTGATTAGTTTCTTTATCTCTTTGTAATTGCCATAAAGTTTGAGTCCCACTCCCGCCGCCAGCGCGCACCCCACCGCTCCGGCGTACTGGGGATGTTCCACCGCCTCAATAATTCGTCCGGTGACGTCGGAGATGATCTGCATCCATGTGTCGCTCTTAGCCCCGCCACCGATGGCGCGCACCGCCGCGCAAGAAAACCCCTTCGCGTCCACGCACTCCATCAACCAGCGAAGGTTGTAAGCCACTCCCTCGTAGACGGAGCGAAGGAGGTGCTCCCGTTTATGTTCCAGGCAGAGATTGAAGAAGCAGCCTCTCAAGGTGGTGTCCGACACCGGGGAGCGTTCCCCAAACATCCAAGGCATAAATACCAGACGATGGGATCCCGGCTCTACCTCCTCCACCAGCTGATCCATGATCTGAAAAATATCCCTGCCATGTTGGGAGCGTGCGCGCTCCTCTGAGGTGGCGAAGTTCTGCGCGAACCAGTTGAGGCAGGCGCCGGCGGTCTCCGACTCCCCGATCAAGATGAATCCCTCCGGGTCGGCGGAGGGAACGGAGAACATGCCGTGCCTGCCCAAGTTCATGGGTCGTGAAAGGGAGAGGCAGAGCCAGCTTGAGGTGCCCAGGTTGATGTGGGCGTCGCCGTGATTCAAGGCTCCCGACCCGGTGGCGGCGCTTGGAATGTCCGCCATGCCCGCGATAACCGGAGTGCCCACTTTCAACCCCATCTCCTCCGCCGCCTCCTCCCTCAACCCTCCCACTATTTCCACGCTGCTCACGATGGGAGGCATTTTATATAAATCCAGTTTAATCAGGCGAGCCAAGCCGCTGGACCAATCCCTGGTGCGGTTGTTGATGATTCCGGTTCCTCCTGCCCCGGTGTGGTCGATGACCATCCTGCCGGTGGACCGGAAAACCAAATACCCGGTAGCATCCAAGAAGAGGTGGGTATCGCGATAGACCTGGGGTTCTTTCTCTCTAATCCAGGATAGTTTGGCTACCACGTCCTTTCCCGAGGGATAAGCGCCCGCGATAAGGGTGACGATTTTTCTGCCTCCCAAACTGCGGATCATGTGATTCGCTTGCTGTTCCGCCCGGCTGTCCAGCCAGATGATGGCGGGGCGGG
>JACVIX010000031.1 GCA_015711725.1 Candidatus Geothermincola primus
TTCCCCGGCGGTCCGCTGGTGTGCACACGCAGATCTCATGCACCCCCGCCACTCGGGCAGGGACAATGGCCATAATGGCGGTGGAAGGGTAGCTAGCTCTGCCCCCCGGAATATATACCCCCACTCTATCGATAGGTTTGACTACCTGGCCAATGCGCGCGCCTTCCTCGGTATCGCAGAAAAAGGATTCCACCGTTTGCTTCTTATGAAAAGTAGTGACATTTTTTATTATAAACTTCACCGCAGAAGCAAAGTCTCTGCTCACTTTTTCTTCGCATGACTGAAATTCCTCGGAAGACACCTTTAACCTTTCAGGAGAAAGGTCCAGTCCCTCGAATTCTTTGATAAAACGAATAAGAGCTCGATCTCCTTCTTTCTTTACCGATTCTAGGATTTCCCTTACCTTCTCCTGCTCTTCGGAGAAATCCATTGGCTCAGCTTTTAAGGAACGATAGAGATCGTTGACGCTGGGGAAATCTGTTTCCCTCAAAATTTGCAAATCAGCTCCTCCTCCGTAAAAATGGGCCGATACAACTTTAATAGTCCTATTATAAATGATAGTATACGCTAATTCTCTGATCGCTGTAAAAACGCCTAGATATAGCAAAGAAAAGGCTATCGTAGACCCACGCCCCCCATCTGCGCCTGAAAAGGCCGCAAATATTTTACTCCTTTATCTTCATATCCCAACCCCCATTCACATCTAGCCCGGGTTTGCGAACTTCATCCATTAATCTACATTATGTAAATATCTACTGGAGAGAGACGCTTTTCTCTCCCAGAAGCGACCTGATCTCCGCGAAGAGGGCGCTGTCCGGGTTCACCTTGAAGTTTTCATCCAGCTTTAAAATGGTTATCTTCCGCCCGCTTAACAGATGGATCTGCACCCTGTTGGGACCAGGATGGGATCTTATAGCCTCCTTCAGCCTCTCCAATATCTCCTCCTTCGCGAAGGGAAGACTCATCTTAATCACCAAGGTCTTTTCATCCGGATTTTTTAAATTGGGGGTGGTGACTTCCAATGCGGTCATCTTGACTTGTTCTTCTCTTAACTCCACCTTACCTTTAACGCATAGGACCAGGTCTTCCATAATAATATCTTTGAACTGCGCAAAAGTTTGGGGAAAGATAGTGACCTCCACCTCTCCCGTGAGGTCCTCCAATATAATCCTTGCCATGATATCCCCTTTGCGGGTAAGCACTTTGGTGACCTTGTTAATAATCCCTCCCACCCATTTGATATCGCCATCCTCGCACTCAGCCAGTCTCTCGATATCACAATCTATATACTTACTTAGTATTGATTTGAATTGCATCAGAGGATGATCCGTCACGTAGAGGCCTAGCATTTCCTTCTCGTAAGAGAGTAACTGATCCCGAGGGAGCTCTTCGGTTATCTCCTCCATCTCCGGCAACTGTAGAGCCTCCTCCCCCTCAAAAAGAGAAAACTGTCCTTCGCCTCGCAAGCGCTTCTTGTCCATGGCTATCTCCGCCACCGTATCATAGGCCTTTAACATATGATTGCGGGTCAGCCCGAAGGAGTCGAAGGCACCGCTCTTAATCAGGCTTTCTAGGGTCTTCTTATTTAGAACTGAACTGTCTACCCTGTCGCAGAAATCCAGTAGCGACTTAAAGGGTCCATTAATTTCCCTTTCCTGAATAATCCCCGCAATGGCTCCCGTCCCCAGGTTCCTGATGGCGGAGAGCCCGAATCTCAAGCTATCCCTTACCGGTGTAAATTCGCTGTTGCTCTCGTTGATATCCGGCGGGAGCACCTTTATTCCCATTCTCCTACACTCCCCGATAAAACGCCTTACCTTATCCTTGTTATCACTGATGCTGGTGAGCAGTGCGGCCATGAATTCCACCGGGTAATGGGCCTTTGCGTAAGCTGTCTGATAGGATATGAAGGCGTAGGCGGTGGAATGTGATTTATTGAACCCATAGAGACCGAAGTTCCTGATCAGGTCGAAAATCTCCTCCGCCAGCTTGCGTTCATAGCCCTTGGATACCGCTCCCTCCACGAATTTATGCCTCTGCTCCTCCACCACCTGCCACTTGCTCTTGGCGATCGCTCCTCGCAAAATATCCGCCTCGGCCATGGAGTACCCAGCCATCTCCACCGCCAATCTCATCACCTGTTCTTGATAGACGATAATTCCATAAGTCTCTTTGAGGATGTGTTCCAGATCCGGATGGGGATAATGAATACGCGCCTTTCCATGCTTGCGATTTACGAAATCTTGAACCATTCCGCTACCCAAGGGCCCCGGCCTATACAGCGCCAACAAGGCGATTAGGTCCTCAAAACAGGATGGTTTGAGGTCGCGGATCAACGCCCTCATGCCAGAACTCTCCAATTGGAAGACCCCGATGGTGTCCCCTCTTTGCAACAGCTCAAAGGTAAGGGGGTCATCCATGGGTATTTTCTCAAAATCTAGCTCCACGTTCCGATTTATCTTGATGTTCCTCTTGGTATCATCCAACACCGTGAGCGTGCGCAAACCCAGAAAATCCATCTTCAAGAGCCCGATCTTCTGTATCGCCGCCATGTCGAACTGGGTAACGATTTCCTTGGAGCCTTTTTTTTGCACCGGGGTATAATTGCTCAGATCATCATCGGCAATTACCACTCCCGCCGCGTGAATGGAATCCTGACGCGTGAGGCCCTCCAGTTTCAACGCGGTGTCGATGACTTCTTTGATAACTTGGTCCTCCTCGTAGATTTGCCTTAATTCGGGGGATTTGCTCAAAGCCTTCTCGATGGTAATGTTAAGCTCCTCAGGCACCATCTTGGCGATTTTGTCCATTTTTCCGTATTCAACGTTGAAGACCCTGCCCGCATCCTTGATAGCCGCTCTCGCCGCCATAGTGGAGAAGGTTATGATCTGAGCCACGCGGTCTGAGCCATATTTTTCCGTAACGTACTCGATCACCTCCTGCCTGCGCCGATAACAAAAGTCAATGTCCATATCGGGCATGGTCTTCCGTGATGGATTGAGAAATCTTTCGAAAAGCAGCCCGTATTTAATGGGGTCCACGGTGGTGATTCCCAACGCGTATGCCACAATGGAGCCGGCGGCGGAACCCCTGCCCGGACCCACCATGATCCCCCTCTCCTTGGCGTGTTTGACAAAATCCCATACGATGAGGAAGTAACCTGAGAAATCCATATCCTTTATCACCGAGAGCTCATATTCCAATCTCTGGCGAATCTCCGGGGTCACCTGAGGATACACCCTAGATAGTCCCTCGAACGCGAGTTTCTCTAGATATGAGTCGGCGTCGTAACCTTCGGGGACCTGATAACGGGGGATAAGGTATCGATCTAGGGCGATATCCACGTTACATCGTTCCGCTATCTCCAAGGTGTTGTCGAGTGCTTCCGGAGCCCAGGAAAATAGATCCCTCATCTCCTCAGCACTCTTTAAAAAGAATTGATCGCTGGAGAACCTAAGTCGGTCAGGTTGATCCAAGGTGGAATTGGTTTGGATACAGAGGAGTACATCATGAGCCCGGAAATCTTCTCGATGTGTATAATGCACATCATTAGTCGCCACAACCGGCACTCCCATGGTCCTAGATATTTCCATCAAACCTTCGTTGATGATTTTCTGTTCAGGGATTCCCTGATCCTGCAGTTCCAGATAGAGATTTCCCTCGCCAAAGATGCTCAAATACTCGGCAACAAGCTCTCTGGCTTTCTTATGATCCCCCTTGATCAGCGATTCGGGTATCTCCCCCTTCATGCAGGCGGTGAGAGCGATCAATCCCTTAGAGTACATCCCCAACAATTCCTTGTCCACACGTGGCTTATAGTAGTACCCATCGAAATAGCTCTTGGTTACCAGCTTCATCAGATTCCTGTAGCCTTCATTATTCTCCGCTAAGAGCAGCAAGTGGTAATTGCTTTCTTCTTTGGGGTTATTACGGTCGAAGCGAGAGCGTGGAGACAGATAGAATTCCACGCCAATAATGGGTTTTATCCCCTCGCGCAGCGCCTCCTCCACGAAGGGAATGACCCCGTACATAACTCCGTGATCGGTAATAGCCAGGGCCTCCATCCCCTCCTTTTTGGCAACCGCGATCATGTCGCTAATACGGGAGGCTCCGTCCAGGAGGGAATGCTCGGTATGATTATGCAGATGCACAAAGGTATTTTTCTGGGGCACTTCGCTCTCCTTTCGCCATTAAATATATAGAAAAAAATTCTTTAAAGAAATATCGAACCGTTAAATATCCAAGCGTCTATAACATGCGAATGTTTTTCATCATCCCAGTTCATTTCTTCTTCAAATCTCATCGGGATCCTTTCATTCCCACTATTTCGGTTCTGGCGTCCTGGCCCGGCTTAGCTTAAACTTAATTACAAGATTATTTTAGAAAAAGATAGTGACATAAAATGGAAGAAAGACGCCTCAAGTTGAGCTATTCGTCCGTCAGCGTATACGAGAAGTGCCCTCTTCAATATAAATTTCTGTATGTGGACAAACTTCCCACCATACCCACCCCCGCACTCTCTTTCGGGGAAAGCCTTCACTCCGCCTTGGAATGGTTTTACTCCGGAGATACCCCTCATCCCCCTACTCTTCAGCAGTTACTTGAAAAACTGGATGAGCTGTGGGTTAGCGAGGGGTTCCAGTGCCTCAGGGCAGACTGCCATGGAAATGAGATTGACCAGGAAGAGAAATACAAGGCTCACGCCAGGGAAGTGCTCACCGCTTTCTACTATGCCAACGCACCCAACTTCCGTCTGCCCTTAGCCCTAGAACACCGCTTTAGCCTAGATCTGGGTGAGTTCGTGCTCACTGGTCGCATTGATCGAGTGGACCGTCATCCCGATGGGTCCTATGAAATCATAGATTACAAGACTAACCGAAGGTTGCCCACGCTAGATCAGTTGAGGGAAGACCTGCAGTTACCAATCTATCAGTTCGCCGCCGGCGAGATATGGGGAATAACCCCCGCCAAACTGACCTTTTACTATCTTCTACCCAATCAAAGATATTCCACTGGCGGACTTGACTCCGAACGAGTTGAGAAGTCTATTAATCGGATAAGAGAGATCGCCCAGCGCATCCAGGAGGGCCATTTTCAACCCAGCAGAAATCCCCTGTGTCCCTGGTGTGACTTTAACCAACATTGTCCACTAATGGCTCAAGGCAGGCCCGAATTGACCTCTTTGGCAAGGCGCTATGTTGACTTGCTGCGCAGACGAAAACTAATCGATGAGATGATGAGCGAATTGGCGGAACGGCTCAATGACCTATGGGGTGAAGATCTGCCTCATACCATCGAGGAGGAGGATTTCTCCTTGTGCAGAGTATTTTCAGATGATGGTTGGTCTTATCAGTTTATCGAATCGAAAGCCCGCGAAGAGATAATAGAGAAGAAAATGGAAGACGAGACGCCGACGGAATAAAGGAACAGAACCCGGTTATCCGAGGCGTCCCTTTACTTTTAGGAAGAAAATGGAAGACGAGACGCCGACGGAATAAAGGAACAGAACCCGGTTATCCGAGGCGACCCTTTGCTTTTAGAAAGAAAATGGAAGACGAGACGCCGACGGAATAAAGGAACAGAACCCGGTTATCCGAGGCGTCCCTTTACTTTCTTATGAGTGAATCAGATACAAGGTTTAAATACCATGTAAGCCTGTGTTATTAGCCTATGGTTTATCATGTATACGTCGGCAATTTCCGCATCGATGCAAAACTTGTCACGCAAAACATATTCTTAAAAAGAGGCCATGCATATATGGAATGTGAGTTATTAATTGATGGGAGCGAAATTTGTTAGGATAATTCGTATTCCTCAGCATGAAAAGGGGTCATAACATATGTAATGAGAGCTATTCCTTTGCGAAGGTAAAACTTTAAAAGCGTTTTTTATCCAAGGGGTCTTCTGCCAACTGACAAAAGATCGCATGTCTAACATCAGAGATTCCCTGAGGCTTTGCGAATATTTTAGCTAGTCGTGGTTCTTTCGTTCAGCTACTCTCTCCCCCCATCAGGGAGTTGACCAGATATTCTTTTGCCTTGGGCGCGTCCAGCCAGCCCTCGCTTACTACTTCTTTACTCTCCAGTTTTTTATAGGTAAGAAAAAAATTCTCTATTCCGTTCAGTAGATGTGGCGGCACTTCATGTATATATTTCACGTATGACCAGCGAGGTCCCTCATTGGAACCGCCAATATTTTATTATCTATGCCTTTTTCATCCCGCATCTGCAGTAGGCCGATGGGCATAGCTTCGATAAGACATCCGGGGAAAGTGGGCTCCTCTATTAGCACCAGCACATCTACCTCATCCCCATCCTCCGCCAGAGTTCCCGGGATGTAGCCATAGTCGGCGGGATAATGGACAGCGCTGAATAATACCCGGCTCAGTTTGATCCTTCCGCTAGCCGGATCGTATTCATATTTATTTCTGCAACCCTTGGGCACTTCCACAATCACGTCCACCACTTGAGGAAATCTCGGATCCATCTCTTTGGACTCCATCCCAGCTTATTGTAGCTTCACCACCCGGTTCCTGAGCAAACCAATATGCTCTATCTCCACCTCCACCAGGTCCCCTACCGAGAGTTCTCCCACCCCAGAAGGGGTGCCAGTCATAATCACATCCCCGGGATAGAGGGTCATCACCCGGGAGACAAAACTGAAAAGTTCTTCTGGGGGGAAGATCATATTAGAGGTGGAAGAGGACTGCCTCAATTCCCCATTGAGCTTCAGACGGATGGCCAGATTGGAGGCATCCACTCCCATGGCGATATAAGGTCCCAGCGGGCAGAAGGTATCGAAACTTTTAGCGCGCGTCCACTGTCCATCCTTGATCTGAAGGTCCCTGGCGGTTACATCATTAGAGCAACAGTAGCCTAAGATATGTCTTCGAGCTTCACGGGGGGATACGGCGAAGCATTGGTCTTTGCAGATGAGAGCTAGCTCAGCTTCATAATCCACCCTATGGCTCTCCGGTGGGTAGACGATATCTCCCTCATGGGCGACTAGAGATGATGCGGGTTTGAGGAAAAGAATAGGTTCCTCTGGGATGGGCAGGTGGAATTCCTCGGCATGGTCCCGGTAGTTAAGCCCCACGGCTATTATCTTCTCGGGATATACCGGAGTGAGAATCTCCACTTCTTCCAGGGGATAACGGGAACCGGTTCTTTCCAAGTCCAAGAAGGGTGTACGGGATATCTCCTCGATCATTCCGTCCTCGAGGATGCCATAACGTATATGTCTCTTATATTTATAACGCACAATAAGCATTTGATCGGTTTCTATTCCTCAGCGGGAGCTTTCTTGTGTAGTAGTCCATACTCGATGGAATCAACTAGGGCTTGCCAGCTGGCCTCGATGATGTTTTCGGAAACCCCTATGGTGCCCCAATTTTTCTCCCCGTCACCGGTTTCGATAAGCACCCGGGTAACCGCAGCG
The DNA here is from genome assembly GCA_015711725.1 of Candidatus Geothermincola primus. GTDB lineage: Bacteria > Actinomycetota > Geothermincolia > Geothermincolales > Geothermincolaceae > Geothermincola > Geothermincola primus. The sequence continues at coordinate 7,438 of JACVIX010000031.1, forward strand.
GTCCCCTTCTTCTCATCCAACACCCTGACCTTATAGTCGGTGAGCTGAATGTGCTGCAATTCCGGGTAGGCTTTGCCGATGGCTATCCTCAACGCATTATCTAGAGCGTTCACAGGTCCATTTCCTTCCGCCGTGGCGATGATACGCTCGCCTTTAACATGGATCTTGATGGTTGCTTCGGTGGCCACCCTTCCATCTTCGCGCTTTTCCATAATAACCCTGAAGCTTTCCAGGCGGAAAAATACCTTGTGCATATTCATGCTCCGGCGCATCAATAGCTCAAAGGACCCATCCGCCGCCTCGAAATGGTATCCCACATGCTCCAAGCCTTTTATCGTATCCAAAATTTCCTGTACTTTTTCCGGATGGTTGGAAAGGTCTTTTCCCAATTCTTTCGCTTTCAGAATGATGGTGCTTTTTCCCGAGAGCTCGGATACCACAACCCTCTGGAGGTTCCCCACTGCCTCGGGGTTTACATGCTCATAGGTCTCCGGTAGTCGAGCCACCGCACTTACATGTATACCACCCTTATGGGCAAAGGCGTTCTGTCCCACGTAAGGCTGGTGAGCGTCTGGGTTGATGTTGCATATCTCCGCTACGAAGTGGGAGAGTTCCGTCAATTTACTTAATTGCGCCCTAGACACCACCTGAATATTATTCTTTAGTACCAGCGCTGGGATAATGGAGACAAGATTGGCGTTTCCACATCTTTCCCCGTAACCGTTGATTGTCCCCTGCACCATGACTACACCTTCTTCCACTGCGATTAGCGAGTTGGCCACGGCGCATTCGCTGTCGTTATGGGCATGTATGCCAAGAGGCACATTTATCTTTGATGATACCTCCTTTAGGATAGTTTGCATCTCCAGGGGTAGGGTTCCACCATTGGTGTCACACAGGCAGATAAAATCGGCTCCCGTGTCTATCGCCGCCTTAAGGGTCTTCATAGCATAAGAGGGATTGTCTTTATATCCGTCGAAAAAATGTTCGGCGTCGTAAATAACTTCCAATCCCCTTTTTTTAAGGTATTCCACGGAATCCGCAATCATCCACAGGTTTTCATCTAAAGAGGTCTTGAGGGCCGATTTTACGTGTAACTCCCAAGTCTTTCCCACGATACATACGGTGGGGGTTTCCGCCCGCACTAAAGCCTCCAAGTCGCGGTCTTTATCCGTGGAGATCAATGCCCTTCGGGTGGAACCGAAAGCGACCGGCACGGCTTGCCTCAACTCTTGCCTCTTGAGAACATTGAAGAACTCCGCTTCCTTTGGGTTGGAGGCGGGGAATCCGCACTCGATATAAGGAATGCCAAATTCGTCCAGCTTATGGAGAATTTTCAGCTTGTCCTCCACGGATAGAGAGGTCCCTTCCCGCTGCGCGCCGTCACGCAGGGTAGTGTCGTATAGAAGAATCTTTGAGCTCATCTCTAGCCGGCGTTCTCCTCCTTAATGCGCCATCTTCCAATTTATCCAACATATTCCAACCAGCGAGAATATTTGTTATCCTCACCTCTAACGATCTGGAAGAACTTCTCCTGCAGCCGGCGGGTAATGGGCCCTGGATCGCCAATAACCCGGTTGTCGATCTCTCGGATGGGCACCACCTCCGCCGCGGTCCCAGTGAAAAAGGCTTCCTCGGCTAGGTAAAGATCCGAGCGCACCAGGTCACGTTCCTTGAAGGGTATCTCCATATCTTCGGCTATTCGGATGATAGAGTCCCGGGTAATCCCCTCAAGAGCACCTGAGGAGGTAGGTGGGGTGAGCAATATGCCCTTCTTCACGATGAATATGTTCTCCCCAGAGCCGTCGGAGACGAAACCCTGGCTGTTAAGGAGTATAGCCTCGTCATATCCTGCATCCACAACCTCTATCTTTGCCAGTATGGAGTTTAGATACTGACCGCAAGCCTTTGCCGCCGGCGGGATCACATTGCTGTCGTTACGCCGAAATGAGGATATTTTAGCCCTAACACCGTGCTTGATCCCTTCCTCTCCCAGATAGGTGCCCCAAGGCCACACGGCGATGGCCACGTTTACCGGGGCATCTAGGGGATTTAATCCCATCTCTCCATAACCTCTAAAGACGATAGGCCGGATGTAACAGCTCTTTAAACCATTGGCCCGAATAACCAACTTGGTCGCCTCCACCAATTGCTCTAAGGTATAAGGTATCTCCTTGCGATAGATGAAGGCGGACTGATAGAGCCTCTTTATATGGTCGGTAAGCCGAAAAACCGCGCAGCCCTTAGAGGTCTCATAAGCCCTTATGCCCTCGAAAACACCCGATCCATAATGAAGCGTATGGGTAAGCACATGAATCTTGGCATCGGGCCAGTCTACCAGTTCTCCGTCCATCCAGATCTTTTCAACCTCAGGTATGGGCATTCTACATCTCCTCCGAAAAATTAATTATTATAACTTCCGCTGAAAATATCCAATGAAGATATTCTAAACCAACATGAGGGCTAGTAGCTAGCTTTGAGATATTTAACCACTAGGTTTCCCACTTCGCTGGTGGAATAGCCCATCTTACCTGCCGAGAGCGATTTGATATCCCGCACGCATATCTGGATCACGGCGTTTTCCACACGAGCAGCGGCCTTATCTTCACCCAAATGGTCCAACATCATCTGGAGAGCGCAGATAGCCGCCAAGGGATTTATCACGTTTTTTCCAGTGTACTTCGGTGCGGACCCTCCGATGGGCTCGAACATGGAGACGCCCTCGGGATTGATGTTTCCCCCAGCCGCTATTCCCATACCCCCTTGGATCATGGCGCCCAGGTCGGTAATTATATCCCCGAACATGTTGTCGGTCACCACCACATCGAACCACTCCGGGTTCTTCACAAACCACATGCAGATGGCATCCACATGCGCATAGTCCGTCTCTATATCGGGAAATTCCGGCGCAATTTCTTGAAACACCCGCTCCCAGAGATCCCACGCGTAAGTAAGCACATTAGTTTTGCCGCAGAGGGTCAACTTCCTCTTCTTATTCCTTTTTCTGCAATACTGAAAGGCGAAACGTAGACAGCGCTCCACTCCCCTACGGGTATTGATGCTCTCCTGGATTGCTACTTCATCTTTGGTGCCCTTCCTCAAAAACCCACCGCTGTTGGCATAGAGGCCCTCGGTATTCTCTCTCACCACCACAAAATCGATATCCTCCGGTCCTTTATCTTTAATGGGTGTCTCTACCCCCGGATAGAGTTTTACTGGCCTTAAATTTATATATTGATCCAGGGAAAAGCGTAATTTCAGCAGTAGCCCCTGTTCCAAGATGCCCGGCTTGACCTGCGGATGACCCACCGCTCCCAGGTAGATGGCGTCCATCTCCCGAATCTCGTCCAGAGCTGAGTCGGGCAGGATTTCGCCGGTGCGTAAATAACGATCCCCTCCGAAATCATATATCACCTTTTGGAATTCTATACCCTCCAGTTCCGCCACCGCGTCTAAAACCTTAAGTCCTTCTCTGACCACTTCCGGTCCGGTGCCATCTCCAGGTATTACCGCAATCTTATACATCTCTCGCCTCCATCCAACAATTTCTATCGGTCAGCCTTGGATGGCTTTTCGTCAACCCCACTTGCAATGCGTGACTTCACATATCCCTCCAAACCGCCCTTTTCTATGATTTCCCTCATGAAATCGGGATACGGAACCGCCTTGAAGGTTTTGCCGCTCCGCGTATTAGTAATGGTGCCCTCCTCCAGGCTTACTTGCAGGAGATCGCCCATCTGGATATCCTCCACCGCACGTGAGCATTCCAGTATGGGTAGACCTATATTCACGCTATTGCGGTAAAAAATCCGTGCGAAACTGGAGGCGATCACCGCCGAAACACCGGCGGCTTTTAAGGCGATGGGAGCGTGTTCACGCGATGACCCCGAACCGAAATTTTCCTCCGCCACAACTATATCCCCCGGTCTCACCTCCTGGGAAAAACGAGGATCCAGATCCTCCATGACATGGCGAGCTAGCTCATGGGGATCGGATGTGTTCAGGTAGCGAGCGGGAATTATGGCATCTGTATCCACATTTGCCCCATATCTCCATGCTCTACCTTTCAATAGCATCCTTACCTCCCATCTTTCCCTACTAGTGTTATTATCTTATCTTCCGCCTCAGCGAAGTCCGGCTTATTTTATCCCGAATTACTTAATTACCATAAAAGTCATTTTATGCCGTGTTTGTTCAATAATCTTCTATATCGTCAGGGTGGATGATCTCGCCAGCCACCGCCGTAGCCGCCGCCACCGCGGGTCCCGCAAGATAAACTTCGCTTCTCGCATGTCCCATTCTTCCCACGAAATTGCGGTTGGTGGTGGCGATGGCTTTTTCACCCGAGGCGAGAACCCCCATATGGCCACCTAAACAGGGTCCACAGGTAGGAGGGCATACTACAGCGCCCGCCTTTACAAAAGCTTCAATCCACCCTCGTCGCAAAGCTTCCAGCATAATCTCCTGGGTGCCCGGTATAATCAAGGTCCTTACCTTGGGATTGATTCTCCTACCCTTCACCAATCTGAAGGCTATCTCCAGATCCTCCAGCCTTCCATTAGTGCAAGAACCTATGACCACTTGATCTATCCGGATACCTTTCGCCTGCGAAACCGGAACCGCGTTTGAGGGCAGATGGGGCAAGGAGACCTGTGGCTCCACATCGCCCACGTCCAGCTCGATCACATCAAGATAGGGAGCGTCGGCGTCACTGGAAAATATTTGATAATCCCTATCCGTCCTATCCCTCAAATAGGCTATAGTGACCTCGTCAACATGAAATATCCCATTCTTGGCGCCAGCTTCTATAGCCATATTCGCCATGGTGAAGCGCCCGTCCATGGAGAGATTCCTTAAGGCGGGGCCAGCGAACTCCATGGTTTTATATAGAGCCCCATCCACGCCAATCTTCCCAATGGTGTAAAGGATTAAATCCTTGCCTCCCACCCAAGGGCGAAAATCTCCCTTATAGATGAATTTTATAGTCTCAGGGACCTTCAGCCAGATCTCACCCAGAGCCATCGCTGCCGCCGCATCGGTAGACCCCACTCCCGTGGAAAAAGCCCCTAAAGCCCCGTAGGTGCAGGTATGGGAATCTGCTCCCACCACTAGCTCCCCCGGTAAAACCATCCCTTTCTCCGGCAGGAGCACGTGCTCGATTCCCGCATCTCCCCCCTCGAACCAGTGAATCAATCCCTGCTCCTCAGCGAACTGTCTCATCTGAGCCACTTGTTCCGCCGACTGGATATCTTTAGCGGGGGTGAAATGGTCGGGAACCAACACCACTTTCTCCCGGTTGAATACCTTTTTAGCCCCCATTCGTCGTAACGCCTGAATGGCAAGGGGCGCGGTGATATCATTAGCTAGAACCAAATCCACACGAGCGTTTATCAGCTGACCGGGCTTGACCTCTTCCATGCCTGCATGATGCGCTAATATCTTCTGTGTTATTGTGCTTCCCATAAAAAATCTCACCCTGTTTCCAAATATTCGCTATATAAAAAAGCTTAACCCTACAGTCTTTTCGCTATCTCGCCCATTGGAGAGTGCCAACGCCCTTTCCCTTCCGTGATTACCAGGGCTTGATCGGGAGTCTGAATCAATAGGCCTATACTTCTTGGCGATAACACAGGTTCCTACTTCTTGGCGACCTTCTTGGCGATCTTCTCCCTCTTGGCTTTGCGGGCCAACTTCTTCTTCTCCAGCACTCCCTTCTGCACCGCCCGGTTGATAGCGTTGATATAAGCGCGCGCGCTGGCCTCAATAATGTCCGGACTGACTCCCCTGCCCACCACCTCGTGGTTCTCGATATCTAATTTGATGGTTACATCGCCCATGGAATCCAGACCCTTGGTAATGGCCTGAACCTGGTAAGAGATGAGCTTTCCCTTAACCTTAGTGGCTTTTTGAATAGCTTTGCACACAGCGTCCACCTGACCGTCACCGGTAGCGGTGGCTTCGTATCTCTTCCCCTCACGAGAGAGAATAACTGCAGCGATAGGGATAGCCCCGCTACCTGATGAGGACTGCATATATTCTAACTGGAACAGTTCTTCCAATGTACGGATCTCGTCCATAGCGATGGCCTCGATATCTTTGACCGTCACCTCTTTCTTCTTGTCCGCCAGTTCCTTGAAACGAATGAAAGCCCGCTCCAGCCCCTTATCGTCCAGATAGAATCCCATCTCTTCCAGTTTGGCCTTGAGGGCGTGACGCCCGGAATGTTTACCCAGATAGATCTCGCTTTCCACCAAACCAACGTCCTCTGGACGCATAATCTCATAGGTAGCCCTCTCTTTGAGAATGCCATCCTGATGGATACCCGACTCATGAGCGAAAGCATTCTCTCCCACGATGGCTTTGTTGGGTTGCACCGGATAGCCCGTGAGCATGCTTACCAAACGGGAGGTCTGGAAGATCTCCCTAGTGTTGACGCCAGTGAATAGCTCCACCCGATCTTTGCGGGTGTTAATCAGCATCACCACTTCCTCCAGTGACGCATTGCCAGCTCGTTCCCCTAGGCCATTTACAGCGCACTCGATCTGGCTTGCCCCCACCGCCGCCGCGGCCAGTGAGTTGGCAACCGCGAGTCCCAAATCGTTATGACAATGAACGCTCACCGTCACATCCTCAATACCCGGAACGTTCTCCATTATCCCCCTGACGAGCTCCTCGAACTCATCGGGTAGGGCATATCCTACGGTGTCGGGAACGTTAATAGTGGTGGCCCCCGCCTTTATCGCAGCGGCGTATACCTGATAAAGGAATTTGGGATCGCTACGGGTGGCGTCCATGGCAGAGAACTCCACGCTTTCCACATATTTCTTGGCGTAGGAGACTGCGTCCCTGGTCATCTCTATTATTTGGCGAGGTGTCTTCTTGAGTTGATATTTCATATGATAGGGCGAGGTGGATAGAAAGGTGTGGATGCGGGGCCTCTCCGCATACATGATTGCTTCCCACGCCCAGTCTATGTCATTACGGTCCGCCCTGGCCAGTGAACAGATCACCGGTCCCTTAACGTTCTTGGCGATGGCTTTCACCGCCTCGAAATCGCCTGGGGAGGATACGGGGAAACCGGCCTCGATTACGTCTACTTCCAATCGGGCTAATTGCTCGGCTATCTCCACCTTCTCCCTGACGTTAAGGCTGATGCCCGGAGATTGTTCCCCATCCCTTAATGTGGTGTCGAAAATGAAAATTCTTCTAGCCATAGGACGTCCTCCTTCGAGCTAATCATAAGCCATAAAAGCAAGTTTTCAATATTTTACACTCTGTAAATTAAGAAAGCACAATAAAAGTCCCTTCCGCCACCCCTGGGATCTTACGTATATCTTCCATCACCTCTTCCGGAATGGGAACATCTACATTTATTCCCATAACCGCCTCTCCCCCTATCTTTTTTCTGCCCACCTGCATATGCGCGATGTTAATATTATTGTTTCCCAGGATAGTGCCGATCTTTCCGATCATCCCAGGCACGTCATTGTAGCGGAAAAAAGCCATGTACTGTGAGGGAGCCAGATCGATATCGTATTCGTACACGCTGACAAAGCGCTCCGCGTTAGAAAGGCCTACTAATGTTCCACCCACCGCGGTCCGGTAGTCCTTCCTGCTCCCCTTAACCATAATCAGGTTCACATAGTCACGGGTGGTGGATGACTTGCTTTCCCTAACAGCTAGTCCCCTCTCCTTGGCGAAGACGGGCGCGTTAACGAAGGTGACCGGTTCAGTGACGATCTTTTCGAAGAAACCTTTGAGGATAGCGACGGTGAGTATGCCGGTTTCATGCTCGGCTAATCCGCCCAAGTACTCCACCTCAATCTCATCCACCCTTCCCTCAACTAGATGTGTGAAGAGTTTACCTAGTTTCTCTGCCAGAGGTATAAAGAGTCGCACCCTTTCATCCACTTCCGCAGGTATCTCCAAGTTGACAACATTGCTTACGAATTCTCCTTTCAGGGCGGCGGATACCTGTTCGGCGATCATAGTTCCCGCACGGTCCTGAGCCTCGTAAGTGGAGGCTCCCAGGTGGGGGGTGAGCACTACGTTGTTCATCTTCAGCAGAGGACTCTCCAGCAGAGGCTCTTCCTCAAAAACGTCCAGCCCCGCCCCGGCAACCTTGCCTGATTCCAGCGCTTCCACAAGGGCTTTCTCGTCGATAATCCCTCCCCTTGCCACGTTGAAAATATATACCCCGTCTTTCATTATGGAAAATTCCTTTTTGGAAATCATATGATGGGTTTCTGTGGTATGGGGTAGATGCACGGTGATGAAATCCGACTGAACAAGGAGATCTTCCAGTTTATCCACCATCTCCACCCCTTCTTTCTGGGCTCTTTCCTGGGAGATATAGGGATCAAAGGCCATCACTCGCATGCCGAAGGCAAGGCAACGATGTGCCACTAGTAGGCCTATTCTGCCCAAACCGATGATACCTATGGTTTTATGGAAGAGCTCCACCCCCTCGAAGCGTTTTCTCTCCCATTTTCCTGCGCGCAAGGAAGCATCCGCCTCGGGGATGCGCCGGCAGAGGGAGAGTATCAGGGCCATTGTGTGTTCCGCAGCGGAGATGATATTGCTCTGAGGCGCATTGATGACCATAATACCTCTTTTGGTGGCCGCCTCCACGTCGATATTGTCCACACCCACACCTGCTCTCCCGATAACCTGGAGTCTGTCTCCCGCTTGAATAATCTCCTCGTCCACTCTTGTCGCGCTACGCACGATCAATGCGTGATAGTCCCCTATCCTGGCAAGCAACTCTTCTCTCTCCATATCGGTTTGATAGTCGACTTGGAAGTCTTCCCGTAGAAACTGGATTCCTGACTCGGCTATCTTCTCAACCACCAAAATGCGTTTCTCCAATCCCTTCACTGTCCCCCCTCATTTATCGTTGATATATTCATAATAGCTCTCTTCGGCGGCCGCCACGCCCGTTCCCATCTCCACCGGATAGCCCAGTTCCCTCAGGGTGAGCTCCAGAGCGGATATTGACACTATTATGTCGAAGAAACTGTAGTAACCCACATGTCCTATCCTGAATATCTTGCCTTTTAGCTGAGACTGTCCACCCGCTAAGATTACCCCGTGCTTTCGGTTCATGATTCGTACTATCTTGGTCCCATCTATACCTGGCGGAGCATTTACCGCCGTGACTGCATAGGAACGCTCCAGGTTACGCGTGAACAGTCTCAACCCCAAAGCTTCAACCGCGCTACGCGTGCACATAGCCAGCATCTGGTGTCGCTTCCATACATTTTCCAGACCTTCCTCCAAAATGAGTTTTGCGCCCACTGACATGGCTTTGGTCAAGCTTACGGCAGGGGTGAACGGGGTCTGTGGGCTCTTATCGCTCATGCTCTTCCTGGCCTTTGAAAAGCTAAAATAATATTTAGGTAGAGAGCTCTTCTCTACCAACTCCCAAGCCTTAGGGCTGACCGCCACAGCTGCCATACCAGGAGGGGTCATCAGAGCTTTCTGGGAGCCGCAGACCAACACGTCTACCCCCCATTCATCGGTGCGCATCTCCAGTGCCCCCACTCCGCTGATGGAATCCACTATGAGGATAGCGGGGGTCTCCCTTACTATCTCGCCCACGCTTTTCACGTCGTTAACCGCTCCCGTAGAGGTTTCGCTGTGGGTCAAAATAACCCCTTTGATCCACGGTTTTTCTTTCAGCATCCTCCCAATAACCTCGGGATCTGCCACATCCCCCCACTCATAAGCATACTCCACCACATCCAGCCCATAGGATTTGGCGATATCTCTGAAGCGTTCGCCGAACTTCCCGCCATGAGCCACCAATACTGAATCACCCGGGCTGAAACAGTTGGCCACCGCTGCCTCCATAGCCCCCGTCCCGGACGCGGAAAATACGAGCACTTCATTCTTGGTCAAAAATATTTCCTTTAAATTAGCGATTAATTGCACGAAAAGTTCGGTATATTCCGGGGTGCGGTGATGCATCATTGGTTCGGCTTGAGTAAGTAGCACCTCAGGTGGAAGAGGCGTGGGTCCTGGGGTCATCAGATACTCCCTGCGAATCATCTCAATCTCCTTCTTATCTTTTTCTTTTTTTCAAGATAATATTTTTCGCCTGAAGCTTTTATACATTTTTAATTGCATATGATAAGAAATTTAAATTTTAACCTAATATCACCTTTCTGTATAGATTATCATAAAGACTTTAATCTCAAACTGGTCCCTGCGATGATTTGCTGCTTTTCAGCCAAAATTACCCCGGGCGCCAATATCTATCCCCGGGCGCTTTAGGCTTGATTGATTTACCTAATTAATTCCTCTAAATTATTTTTTCAGCCAGCTCATCATGGATCTTAGTTCTTTTCCCACCTTCTCGATTAGGTGACCTGCATCCGCCGCGGCACGAGCGCGCATAACCGGCCTTCCCGCCTGGTTTTCCAGAACCCATTCACGAGCGAACTCCCCAGTCCGCACCTGCTCAAGAATTTTTTCCATCTCCTTACGGACATGTTCATCTATTACCCGCTTGCCCCGGGTAAGGTCCCCGTACTCGGCAGTATCGCTCACCGAGCTACGCATGAAAGTTATTCCGCCTTCATAGATGAGGTCCACGATAAGCTTTAACTCATGCAGGCATTCGAAATAAGCTATCTCCGGCTGGTACCCCGCCTCTACAAGAATATCAAAACCTGCGCGGATCAGCTCTGTCACTCCCCCACAGAGCACACACTGTTCCCCAAAAAGGTCCGTCTCCGTCTCCTCGGCAAAGGTGGTCTCGATTACCCCTGCCCTGGTTGTCCCCAGGCCTCTGGCATAGGCCAAACCGATCTCTTTAGCTTTTCCGGTGTAATCTTGGTAGATGGCCAACAGCGCGGGTACTCCGCTGCCCTCTAAGTATGTTCTTCTAACCATATGTCCTGGGCTCTTGGGGGCCACCATAATCACGTCCACGTTATCTGGGGGAATGACCTGACCATAATGGATATTGAAGCCATGAGCGAAAAAAAGCGCGTTTCCTTCCTCCAAGCCCGGCTGGATATCCCGATAATAGACCTCTTTATGGTGCTGGTCGGGAATGAGCATCATGATAATGTCGCCTTCTTTAGCCGCCTGATCCATAGTGGACACACGCAGGCCATCGGATTCCACTTTCTTCCATGTGGAACTCCCCTCTCTCAATCCCACCACCACATTTAACCCGGAGTCTTTTAGGTTGAGGGCATGGGCATGCCCCTGGCTGCCATATCCCATAATCGCTATGGTCTTATCCTTAAGAATTTCCATATCGGCGTCACCATCGTAATAAAGCTTGGCCATGACTCTCCTCCTTATCCCAGCCATTCCTTCATTCAATCGATTTTTATAACTCAGTTAAAGAAACCTTTAATATAAAAAGGTGGTCTGGAGATATCTTTATCCTTCACATCCCCAAATTACCGAAAACGCCCTTACCCCTTTGTAAATCCCTTTGAAGCTTCTGGCTTTGCAGTTGAAAAGACGGGAGCTATCAGTTCTACCCCCTGGATAAAGCCACCCTTCCCGTCCTCGCCAGCTCCTTGATGCCATACTGGCGTACCAGATCCTCGAAAGCCCGCAGCTTTTCGCTGCTGCCCGTCACTTCCACGATGATACTATCCTTGGACACGTCGATGATCTTACCGCGAAAGATGTCCACCACTTCGATTACCTCGGAACGGGACTCCTTTTTAACCTTTATCTTTATTAGCATGAGCTCGCGTTCAACCGCTCGCTGGGGTTCCAGGTCGGTGATCTCGATTATATTGATGAGCTTATGCAATTGTTTCCTCACCTGCTCGAAGGACTTGTCCGCCACATCCACCACGATAGTCATCCTGGAAATGTCGGGTCTATCTGTGGTTCCCACCGCAAGGCTTTCGATATTAAAACCCCTGCGCGCAAAGAGCTCCGCTACCCTCGCCAGAACTCCCGGTTTATTCTCCACCAATACTGAGAGCGTGTGCTGCACTTCTTTCACCCCCTTTAGAGGAAGGGCTCCTCGGCCTTCTCCGGATGAATTTTTTCCACCGGGTAGAGGATATCTCCTATCATGTCGTAGAGGGGGGCACCTGGGGCCACCATAGGGTAGACGTTCTCTTCCTCCTCCACTTGAAAGTCGACCAATACCGCGCCCCGGTGGGATAGAGCCTCGTTTATCGCTGGTTCCACTTGGTCTAAGTCCGTTACCCTAATCCCTTTGAGACCATAAGCCTCCGCCAGTTTAACAAAATCGGGGCTCACTTCTCTTTTCAGGCATGATCCGGAATAACGCCGGTTATAGAAGAGCTGCTGCCACTGGCGCACCATACCCAGATAACCGTTGTTGAGTATGAAAATTTTTATAGGCAGCTTTTCTATCACAGCCGTGGCTAGCTCTTGGCTGGTCATCTGCACGCTGCCATCTCCAGCTATGTCTATAACCAGGTCCTTGGGTTTACCCACTTGAGCTCCTAGAGAAGCCGGCAGCCCGAAGCCCATGGTCCCCAATCCCCCCGAGCTGATGAAGCGCCTAGGGTAATCGCATTTATAATATTGGCTCGCCCACATCTGGTTCTGTCCCACCTCTGTGCAGATGATTGCCTTTCCACGGGTAATCTGATATAGCTTCTCCACAATATACTGGGGCTTTAATTTGCCCTCCAGCTGATAATTTAGAGGATATTTCTTCTTCCAGTCATAGATCAATTTATGCCAAGGACGCAAATCGGGCGAGTTTTCCTCCTTCCTCAGGGCATCTACAGTCTGAATCAGTTCCTTGAGCACCGCCTTGGCATCACCCACAATGGGGATGTCCACACCCACATTTTTTCCAATCTCCGCCGGGTCTATATCGATATGAATCACCTTAGCCCCAGTTGCGAACTCGGAGAGTTTACCCGTGATGCGGTCGTCAAAGCGGACTCCCACCCCGATAATCAAGTCCGCCTCGCACATGGCATAGTTGGCATATCTGGTCCCATGCATCCCTAACATCCCCAGGGAGTAGCGATGGGTTTCCGGAAAGGCCCCTTTACCCATCAAGGTATGGGTTACCGGCAAATGGTTATCTACCGCCAACTTTTTTACTTCAGCTGATGCGTCCGAGTTGATAACCCCACCCCCCACGAAGAGCACCGGCCTCTCCGATCTCAATATCAAGCGCGCCGCCTCGGTTATCTGCCTCTTATGGCCTTTATAGGTGGGCCTATAGCCCGGCAGCCTGGGAGTTTCCTTACGCTGATAGTCCAATTCGCCTCTGGAGACATCCACGGGAACATCGATCAACACCGGACCCGGCCTTCCGGTGCGGGCGATATAGAAAGCCTCCTGTATGACGTCGGGAAGATCACTCGCCTTTTTCACTAAATAGTTATGTTTCACAATAGGTAAGGTTATCCCGGTGGTATCGGCCTCCTGGAAAGCATCGGTTCCAATCATGTTAGTCGCCACTTGACCGGTAAAAGCCACGATGGGAACCGAATCCATGTGGGCATTGGCGATTCCGGTGACTAGATTGGTGGCACCTGGACCCGAGGTAGCGATGCATACGCCTACCTTTCCCGTTGCCCTGGCGTAGCCATCCGCCGCATGGATGGCTCCCTGCTCGTGGCGGGTTAGGATGTTGCGAATTTTGGAATCGTAAAGCGCGTCATAGATGGGTAACACTACCCCACCAGGGATACCGAAGATTACCTCCACCCCTTCGTCTTCGAGGCTTTTAACAATGGCTTTGGCACCGGTCAAGCGCAACTTAACATCCCCTCTCTTCACGTTCAGGCCATGACAGCTCCTCGGGAAGCGCTGGAGACCAAGCGGGAATAAATAGCCAAAAAGCCCCATTCCACTCGAGGCGGAGGTGGCCTCCAACCTTCCCTCCTCCTTATCAACTCTTCATCTCTTACCAGAAGAGTTAGTCTTCTTGCGGGAATATCTACCTCAATCTCGTCTCCTTCCAGCGCTAAGGCGATGGGGCCGCCCTCCATGGCCTCCGGCGACACATGGCCTATGGCAGCGCCCCTGGTCCCTCCGGAAAAACGGCCATCGGTGATAAGCACCACCTTATCCCCAAGACCCCTCCCCGCCAAGGTGGCGGTAGGATTGAGCATCTCCCGCATTCCTGGGCCACCTTTAGGACCTTCATATCTTATAATCACAATATCGCCTTCCTTTATACCACCGCCGTTCATTGCATCCACCGCGCTCTCCTCGTCATCGAATACTTTGGCTCTACCTCTGAATCGAAGTAGGTTTTCCGGAACGGCGGAGTGTTTTACTATAGCCCCCTCGGGCGCCAGGTTTCCCTTTAAAATGGCCAGCCCCCCAGTGGGCATATAGGGCTCATCCACCGGCCGAATAACCTGTGGGTCCAGGGTTTTCTTTCCTTCCACAAGCTGGCCTATGTTCTCCGCACCCACGCAGGGGACATTCGGATCGATGAGTCCTTGAGAGAGTAATTCTCCCATCACTGCGGGTATACCTCCCGCCTCATTTAAATCTTGCATGTGATGCTTTCCTTCGCCGGCGGGACTGATTCTGACCAGATTGGGGGTGCGATCGCATACCTCCTGAATCTCGTCGATGGTAAGCTCCACCCCCGCCTCATGGGCAATGGCAAGTAGGTGAAGAACGGTATTGGAAGAACCCCCGATAGCCATATCCACGGCCAGCGCGTTGAGCAGAGACTTCTTACAAACGATTTGCTTAGGTCTAATATTCTTTGTAAGGAGATTCATTATCCTCATGCCCGACTGTTTAGCCAAGCGTAATCTCTGTGCATAAACCGCGGGAATGGTGCCATTGCCGGGAAGCCCCAATCCTATTGCCTCAACCAAACAATTCATGGAATTGGCGGTAAATAGACCTGCGCAGCTTCCGCATCCGGGACAAGCGCATTCCTCCAGTTCCTCCAAATCAGCCTCACTCATGGTGCCACTTAATGCGGCCCCCTGCGCTTCCATCACGCTGATGAAATCTACATCCTTACCCCGAAACCTACCCGCCAGCATAGGTCCACCACTCACCACAATAGCGGGAAGGTCAAGTCGTACCGCCGCCATGAGCATACCGGGAACGATTTTGTCGCAGTTGGGCACCAGTACCATAGCATCGAAGGCATGTGCCATGACCTGCATCTCCACAGAGGCGGCGATTACCTCCCGAGAGGCTAAGGAATACCGCATCCCTTGATGGCCCATAGCGATACCATCGCATATGCCGATAACCGAAAATTCCATGGGCGTCCCTCCACCCATGCGCACCCCCGCCTTTACCGCATCCACCAGCTGATTCAGATGGGCGTGACCGGGAACTACTTCATTAGCGGAGTTGACCACGGCCACCCAGGGCCTCTGTATCTCCTCATCAGTATAACCTAGAGCTTTGAGCAACGATCTCTGGGGGGCCTTTTCTAATCCTCGCTTTAAGCCATCGCTTTTCATTTACTTATCTCCTTGAAACTTTTATGCGATATATGGCATGTATAAAATCTATAATGCGAAAATTATAATATCTTGATTATACCGATTTTCCGCTCTCTTTATAACAGGTAATTCGCTTAGTGGATGTAATCTTGCGCGGTAATCTTCTTACTTTTTTCCACAGCTTCGGTTCGACGCCCAGTTTAATCAATTCATTCTCTCTATGATGGCGTCGGCCATCTGGGAAGTGCCAGCCTCTCCTCCCAGATCATAGGTGACCGACTTGCCCTCCTTTATCACCTCGGATACGGCTCTGAATATTCTATCCGCTGCCTCTTCCTCCCCGATATGGCGCAACATCAGCACCCCTGAAAGTATGAAGGCAGTGGGGTTAACTTTATTCATGCCAGTATACTTGGGGGCACTGCCATGCACTGGCTCGAAGACGGCGATCCCCTCCCCGATGTTGCCACTGGGAGCGACTCCTAGCCCCCCCACAAGTCCGGCGCACAGATCGGATATGATATCCCCGTAGAGATTGGGCATGACCATCACGTCATAAAGTTGAGGTTTCTGCACCAGTTGCATGGCCATGTTGTCCACGATTCGTTCCTCGAACTCTATATCCGGATAATCTTCCGCAACTTGACGGGCCACTTCTAGGAAGAGTCCATCCGTGCACTTAAGGATATTGGCTTTGTGCACCACCGTTACTTTTCTGCGTTTTTCCTTTCTGGCGTATTCGAAAGCGAACCGACATATCCGTTCCGAAGCCCCCCGGGTTATAACTTTTAGGCTCTCCGCCTTGTCCTCGCTCACTTTCCTCTCGATGCCAATATAAAGATCCTCCGTGTTTTCCCGAACAACCACCAAGTCAAGATCCCGGTAGGGTGCTCGCACCCCCTCTATAGTCTTGGCAGGGCGTAGGTTGGCAAAAAGATCCAGCTCCTTGCGGAGTGCCACGTTGATACTACGGAAACCCGATCCCACCGGGGTGGTGATGGGCCCCTTGAGAGCCACTCCGTTGGTCCTGATGGAATCGAGAACGTGTTGAGGAAGGGGCGTGCCATATTCGTCCATCACTTTAGCCCCGGCTTTCTGGATATCCCATTCCACGCGTGCGCCCGACGCCTCGATAACCCTCGCACCCGCCTCCACTATCTCGGGTCCCGTTCCATCCCCCGGGATCAGGGTAATCCTTCTCATAACTCAAACCCTCCGTGCTTCTTCAGGTATGTGGTCAACCCGCCTTCCTCAAGTATCCTTGTCATCACTTCGGGCAAGGGAGCCGACGTCAAGGTGATTCCCTGGGTAAGGTCTCTCACCTCTCCCTTGGACAAATCCACCCTGAGTATATCCCCATCCCTAATGGAAGAGGTGTCACATTCCACCAAGGGTAAACCTTTATTTATGGCATTGCGGAAGAAGATACGGGCGAAGCTGATGGCGATCACTCCCCCCACCCCCGCGTGCTTGATCACCAGAGGCGCTTGCTCCCGCGAGGAACCGCATCCAAAATTGATCCCCGCCACGATAAAATCTCCTTGCTCTACCTTACTGGCAAAATCCGGGTCCAAGTCTTCCAGGCAATGGCAGGCCAGCTCTTTCATATCTAGGGTCTTGAACTTGTATTTTCCGCTGATAATATAATCGGTGTTAATATGATCGCCGTAAACGTGGGCTTTCCCCTCCAGTATCATTCCTCTCACCCGCTCATAAAAGCTTCCTGGGATCGGTTATTTTTCCGGCAACCGCGCTGGCAGCCACGCTTGCCGGACTGCCCAGATAGATGAAGGCTTTGTTATTTCCCATCCTGCCTCGAAAATTGCGATTGGCGGTGGAGAAGACCACTTCTCCGTCGGCGGGTACCCCATTATGGGTGCCCACACACGGGCCACAACCTGGGGTCACCACCGCCGCTCCTGCCTCCACCAATCTCTGGACAATACCCCGTTCCATCCCTTTTAACAAGACCTCTCGCGACGCCGGCGCCACCACCAGCCTCACCTTGGGATGTACCCCCCTCCCGGAGATGAACTTGGATGCGATTTCCAAATCTTCCAGCCTGCCATTGGTGCAGGTGCCAATCACCGCCTCATCTATAGGACGGCCTTCCAGTTCCTCGATAGGCACCACGTTGTCCACCGCATGGGGACAGGCCACTTGGGGACCAAGTCCGGAAAGATCGTATTCCAGAACCTGGCGATAACAAGCGTCTTCGTCGGGGCTAACCGTTTCAAATTCCCGGCCACAACGCGCCTTTACCCATTCCACGGTCTTTTCGTCTGCTTCCATCAGGCCCGTTTTCGCTCCCATCTCCACCGCTAAATTGGAAATGGTGAATCTGGCCTCCACGCTCATTTCCGATATGACCTCCCCCGTGTATTCCAGGGAAAGATAAGTGGCTCCATCCGCCCCCAGCGATCCAGCTAGATATAGCGCCACATCCTTGGAATAAACCCCGTCCTGAAGCCTTCCTTTAAGCACAATTTTTAAGGATTCGGGTACCTTGAACCAGAGCTTGCCCGTGAGCATA
>JACVIX010000032.1 GCA_015711725.1 Candidatus Geothermincola primus
TCACGTCTCCCATATACCCTACGCCTACCCTATCCATTGTTTTCACCACACAAATTTCTTTCCCATATCCGCCCTTATTCCTATGTGAAATCAACTTAACTCCCGAGGTAAGGACCTGGTCAAAAAGCATTAACCATTTATGTATTGGGGCAAAATCAACGCGCGTACATTTTCCCCATATGAGGCGTCCATTCAGAGGTGATAACCACATGGCAATTCGCTTTCTCGACTTTCCCTATATTCGCATTTTTTATGTTCGCATTCAGAGATTTGTGGATATAATTTACAAGAAATAAAAACCTGGAGGTTTCCAGGTTTTTATCTGGAGCGGGAGACGGGCCTCGAACCCGCGACCTAAAGCTTGGAAGGCTTTCGCTCTACCAACTGAGCTACTCCCGCCTGTTCAAGATTTTACCATAATATATATTTCACCTGAAACAGCGTGAACCATTTCGAGCTTGCCCGAAGATAACCATAAACCTGGCATCCCCACAGACATTAACCGGTATTTTCGTAGGGGAGGATTCCCTCCGCGCTCCGCCTCTTATACCTCCAGCCTCTCCAGAAGGTTGGGGCTTTCCATCAGTAATTTCCGCAGGTCCCGCAGAGCCCGGCCCCGGTGGCTGAGGGCGTCTTTCTCCTGAGGGGGGAGTTGGGCGAAGGTGAGACGATAACCTAGCGGCTGAAAGACCGGATCATAGCCGAAGCCCCCCGCTCCCCTGGGTTGATAAACGATGGTCCCCTCACATCTGCCCTCAACCTTGAGGTGATCGCCGCCGGGGAAGCAGAGAACGATAACGCATACGAAACGCGCTCCCCTCTTTTCCGGGGGAACTCCTCTCATCTCATCAAGTAGGCGCCGGATATTACTCTGGTCGTCGCCCTTCACCCCAGAGTAACGAGCGCTCAACACTCCTGGAGCCCCGCCTAGGGCGTCCACTTCAAGTCCGGAATCGTCCGCCAAAGCTGCCCATCCCTTCATCAGAGTTAGCTTTTCCGCCTTGCTCAACGCATTCTCATAGTATGAGTCGCCATCTTCCGCCAAGTCAGGCCAGCTTTCCAGATCCCTCCAGGTTACCCACTCTATCCCCAGCCCTTCCAGATTCCTGCGCACCTCCGTGATCTTACCTTGATTCCTGCTGGCGATAATCAGTTTGCGCGCCATGGCAGACCATCAACCTTTCTCTTGAAATCCATCACGCCACAAAGCTCCAAGTAATAAAAGCATGGCCTCCCCCTCATTTTAAAATCCCTACCTTTAGCGTTCTTCGGCGGGAAAAGCCCCAAGCGAATCGGTAAATACCATGTCATTACCCGAGTCCGAAATATTAATCCCCGATTGATTTATGCCCACTCACAGGAGCACCTGTCGCTGCATGGCGATCAACTCCTGCACCCCTTTAGATGCCAGCTCTAAGAGGATGTCAAGTTCCTGGCGGGTAAAAGACTTCTTCTCCGCGGTGCCCTGAATCTCGATGAACCTGCCATCCCCAGTCATCACCACGTTCATATCCACCTCAGCTTGGGAATCCTCCCCGAAATTAAGGTCCAGAATGGGAATCCCTTCCACTATCCCCACGCTTACCGCCGCCACGAAATCGTTCAAAGGCATCTCCTTCAGCTTTCGCTGGTCTATCATGCGAGTAAATGCCTGATAAAGAGCGACGAAAGCCCCGGTGATCGCCGCCGACCTGGTACCTCCATCCGCTTGGATCACGTCGCAGTCCACCCAGATGGTCTGTTCTCCTAAAAGCTCCAGATTGGTCACCGCCCGCAAGGACCTTCCGATCATGCGCTGTATCTCTAGGGTTCTACCCCCCGGCCTGCCCACGGTGGATTCCCTGACCATGCGCACCGCGGTGGAACGGGGCAGCATGGCATATTCAGCGGTGATCCACCCCTTCCCGCTTCCCTGCAGAAATTTGGGTACCCTCGGTTCCAAAGTGGCGGTACAGATGACTTTGGTATTGCCTATCTCTATGAAGACCGAACCCTCCGCATGGGGCAGGTAATCCTTCAGGATAACCGTCTTTCTCAACTGATCCGGCGCTCTACCGTCTTCCCTAATCATCAACCTCACCCTTCCAGATTTATCTGCATACCCTCTTTTGCTACCTCGATATGTCCATCGAAAACTTCCGCGGCCTCCCTGGCTATTTTCTGAGGATCAAAGGTGGGCCAGATATGCGTAAGCAGCAGGCACTTCACCCTTGCCTCCTTCGCTATTTCCGCCGCCTGATGGGAGGTCATATGTCCCAGGGACGCTTCCCGCTCCATCTCCTTGGGCAGAGTGGATTCGCAGATGAAGAGGTCTACGCCCTCCGCCGCTTTCACTAGATTCTGGCTGGGCATGGTATCAGAGGAATAAGCAAGGGACCAGCCTTCCCCGATCACCCGAACGCTGTAGCCATCGATCATATGGGTTATCGGGTAGAAGCGGAAAGTCATCTTTCCGATGGATAAATCCTCCTCTTCGTTAATATCCCTCTCTCTGAAGACTTGAGGCAGATATCCTTTGGCGTCTTCGCTTAAGATTCGGCCTAAAAGTTCCAGGCAACCCCCAGGTTGATAGAGAGGCAGGCCCCAAGGCTTTTGGGGATGAAACCTCAGCGCGTAATAGAGTGGATAGAGATCGCCAAAATGGTCTATATGAAGGTGGGTGATGATCACCCCGTCAAGCTGGGTGAAATCCGCCCATCTCACCAGATTGGACATGCAACCATTGCCTAGATCCAATACCACCTCGACGGCGTCATCCTGAAGGAGGTAGCCGTTGCATGCGCCTCCCGGCCGGGGATAAGTTCCCGAGGCCCCCAGAACGGTCAAAAGCATCTCATCACCTTACTCTCCGTCTTATCTATTTCCTCATAACACGCAAGTCACAACGCGAAAACTAAGAAGGGTCATGAATAGCTCGTCTCACCGACATCAGTATCACTACTTTTTTATAATCAATACATAACCCACGCAAGAAACAGTATGATTGAGAGCCATGGGAGCCATCTCATCAAAATCGACCCACTATATCGTCTAGCGGAACTTCCTCCACCTTATCCACCTCAGGTCCCAGAAACATTTTTCCCAGACGAATCATATGTTCTTTCCCGCCGGTGCATAGAAATCGGTAGTAAGGGGAGGCCGTCGATTCATTGGAATGACCTCTCGCCCGCAGCTTGTTGTCCACCTCATGGGCCACCGCCTCGGCGGAATTTATTAAGGTGACCCGTGCTCCAGCAACCTTTCCGATAAGGGGCTGCAGCAGGGGATAATGGGTGCACCCCAGAATAAGCACGTCGATTTCCCTTCTTAGCAGGGGTTGAAGATAGCCTCTCACCGCTTTCTCCACTTCAGGGCCCTCCACCTCCCCTCTCTCCACGAAGTCCACCAGGGTGGGGCAGGCGCGGGAAAAGACCCGGGCCCCCGCGTCCAGCGCCCTTATCGCCCGAATATAGCTCCTGCTCCTTACCGTCGCCCTGGTGCCGATCACCCCGATGCGACGGTTTAGGGTTGCGTGAACCGCGCCTCTGGCACCGGGTTCGATTACCCCGATCACCGGAACCCTACACCTTCTCTGCACTTCCAAAAGTCCCGCCGCGGTGGCGGAATTGCAAGCTATGACGATAAGCTTAACCCCCATGGACTCAAGATAGGAGGCGATCTCCAGGGCAAAAAGACGCACTTCTCCAAGTTCCCGGGGGCCGTAAGGTCCCCGAGCGGTGTCGCCCAAGTAAATCAGGGATTCACGGGGTAAGCGGTCCATGATCTTTCTCATCACGGTGAGACCACCCACTCCCGAATCAAATATGCCGATGGGACGATGGTTCAAACTTTTCTCTCCTCGACTTTACGTTAAATGCTCTTACTTCCCCGGGAACCGCCCATATTATCTTTTTAAGCCATGTCCCCTCAGGGGCTAACGATAAGTATACAGGATAAAGTCTATAAGCATGGAGGAGTGGGTATCAAGGGGAAAAGATGCCGCATCAGATAGGTGGTGGCCCATGACAACAATTTTCGCCACCGTGAGATCCATAAGGAATCAGGGGCAATATTATCGTTTCAGTTGATAACAGAATGTAAAGCGCTTTGCAAACTTCTCTCTGATTTGTTTACAACTTATATGTGGTTAGTTATAAGCTTTAGCCAATGGGAGTTCTCAGACCTCCTCCTCGGCGGAAAAACCCAGCTCTTTGCGGAGGGATTCCACCTCGGATTTCCTCACCATATGTCTCTCTTCCTTGGTTCTGGCCAGAACCTCCCCGATCACCCTGATCAAATCCTTCAACTCGAATGGCTTGGTGATATATCCATCCGCTTTGAGCCTCCATCCTTTGAGGATATCCTCTTTTTCGGTTTTGGCGGAAATAATCACTACCGGCAGATCCTCAGTGGAGGGATCTTCCCGCAGCATGGAGAGCATGAAAAAACCATCCGTGTCAGGCATCATGATATCCAGCAGAACCAGGTCGGGTGGGGATTTTCCGATAATCTCCATGGCCTTTTTGACGGTGAGGGCTTTCAACGGCTTGTAACCGCTCCTCTCCAGTATGGTGGAGAGCATGTCCACCATAACACTGTCGTCATCAACAATTAAAATGTTTTCTTCCAATTCCCACATCCACCATAAACGTTGGCGCCAAGCCATCCGCGAACCCAGGCCAGCAGATGTTTACATTCTATCAGATTTATTCACTTAAAGCACGGTTTGCAAGTTAATTATCACCGTTTAAGCGAAGCATTCATTTTCCTTATCCAGTATCCATCAACCGGTATACCTTACCCGTCACGCCATCCCTTCCAGACGTCCAAGAGAATAAAAATTGCCAATAAATTTATTTATAGTTTTATCGATAAACCACAGGAAAAATTTAGCGCGGCTTTGTGGGATTTACCATGGTATGGAAAAGACGATTATGAACCTGGCCAAGGACATGAAAGGGAGGCCTAGGACAGGGCCTCTTTCGAAAGATAATCGTTATATAAAACGGGGTTATGATTTATATGTTGGTGGAGGCGGGGGGAGTCGAACCCCCGTCCGGAGATATGGCGAGACGGGCCCTACGAGCGTAGTCACCATTATCTCTTCGATCCGCATCTGCCCGGTGACCGGCATCTGCGGACCTATCCCGCTTTAGGAGTCCCTCTACCCTAGCGGGAGTCGGGTTTTGGCAAGCCCGCTAAACGACGCCCTTTTCCGGACCGCGGGCCAACCCGGAAAGGACGGACTGCCCTTAGGCAGCCAGTGCCAATTCACTATCGGCGTTTATGTTTTTCCCGCTTTTTACGAGGCTCGGGTCCTCGGCTCGCTCCCGCGCACGCCAACCTATCCCCGTCGAAACCGGTGCGCCCCCATCTTCAATTCTCAAAGATCTTGATTTTCCCACTTTGGCTTATCCTAACGTTTATTTTAACGGAAATCGTCCCCTTTATCCATAACATCCCTCAAGTCACGCCGTTTTCCATCATGTAATAATCGAGTTTAGTTCCGTTTCTTCCCACTCTTTTCTCCCGCTCGTCGAATCACGCAGCTTAAGGGCGATCCGGATTTTTTCTTCACATGGTAACGTCTCGCCCCGGGCGGCGGAAACCCCCTATAAAAGAATGCATTAATTTCTCGAGATTGTATAGATAAGGAAGGTATGGCTGTTTCGTACGACTATCTCGCTCGGTCCCTTCGGACAGCTTTCTACCGATTGCGGCGCGCCTTTATGGACCTTTCCAACTCCCGGCGCATATCTCGCTCCGCCAGTTCCCTCCGGCGATCCCGGTGAGGTTTCCCCCTGGCTAACCCTATCTCCACCTTTATTTTGCCTCTTTCGTTAAGGTAAACGCTTAAAGGAACCAGGGTGTATCCCTTCTCCGCCACTTTTCCCGCTAGCCTGTTTATCTCCTGCCGGTGCGCCAGAAGCTTTCTAGCCCTCAACGGTTCATGGCTGAAAAAGCCACTATGGGAATAGGGGCTGATATGTACCCCCTCAAGGTAGATCTGGCCATCGCGGATGCGGGCGTAGCTGTCGCGCAGGTTAATGCGTCCCTCGCGAATTGACTTTACCTCGCTACCCTTAAGCTCCATACCCATCTCCAGGGTATCCTCTATATGAAAGTCATGTCTAGCTTTCCGGTTGACCGCGAAGGTCTTTATCCGCTTCATGCCTCGCTCCCTTTTTGGTTTATCATAACAGGATTAAGGGAAAGGGGGGTTCACTATTCTTATTTCCCCTCTTTCCCGAATCTATAATACCTCCTCTTTAGGGCTTCGGAAATATTTCGCTTCTCCACCGCATTCCAGATTCTCAATACCCAATCCCCGGGGACGAAACTTATCTTCTTCGTTTATAATCTTATAATGACGAGAAATAGAGGAAAAAGCGAGAGATTATCATAAGTCAGAAGGGAAGAAATGGCGTTCAGGTATATTATCAGCGATCTGCACTTGGGCGACGGTTCCAACTTGGACGACTTCAAGCAGGATCTACAGTTCCAGCGCTTCGTCCAGGAGATCTCCAAGAAGAGGAAGACTGAACTCATTATCAACGGGGATTTTATCGATTTTCTAGCCATTAGCCTCCCCGATGAGAGCCCTCGGCCCTTCTCTAGGCTGGGCAACACCGAGGAGGAGTCCCTGCGCAAACTGGAATTGGTGCTCGAGGCTCATCCCTTGGTTTTTAATTCCTTGAGGGATTTCATCCAGGAGGGAAATCGCCTGGTTATCGTCCCGGGAAATCATGACATCGACCTCTTTTGGCCCAAGCTTTGGGAGCGAATGGCGGAAGCGATGGGAAACCCAGATGGGGAGCGTCTTTACTTCGAGCGCAGTGGCATATATCGAGCTGAGGACCTCTACGTGGAGCACGGGAACCAGTATTTCAACGACAGCCTCTTCGGCAACTTCACCCACCCCTTCATTCGTGACCCTAAGACGGGCGAGCTGAGGCTGGAAAGGTCGTGGGGAAGCTGCTTCATGTCTTATTTCGCCAACTCCATGAGGAAAAGCAAGCCATTTATCGATAACGTCAAACCCGTATCCAGCCTGGTCTTTTTGGGCATGCAGGAGGAGACCTGGTGGTTCCGAATCAAGCATGCCTACAAGTTAAGCCATTTTATCCTGCGGATGGGATTTCCCCCGTTGCGAGAGGTACGGTCCAGCCTTGGCGAAAAAGCGGAATACCGGGAGCCCACCGGGCACTCACGGAAAAGGGTGTTGCGGGGATTTAAGTCCCTCTCCACCCTTTATAGGAGAAACCACAGCGGAGAGGAGGAACTCCTCCTAGATTTAGCGGACAGGGAGGAGAGGGAGTTAGAGGGGAAAGAAGCAGAGGCGCCAGATGAGGAAGGGTCATCCCTCGAGGAACATGTCAACTTCGTCGAGGGCGCCTTCGGCGAAGCCGGGGAGGAGGGAGAGGAACTCCTAGTTCTTGACCCCCTTTCCACCCGCGAGGACATCCTCTCGGTGAGAGCGCGGAAGCTGCTCCTTGAGGATGATGGACCGGACGTGGTGGTATTCGGGCACGACCATCGCTACTTCTCCAACCAGTATGCGCCCATCGTAGGAGGAAAAAAGGGTAAATATTATATAAACACGGGAACATGGATCCCCATGCTCTTCCTCACCAGGACTCAGAAGAACTTGAGCTGGAAGGACCTGGAGGATAAACGGCTCTACCACCTCCATTTAACCTACGCGGAAGTGAGAAGCGGCTTGGGTCGTCACACGGCAGAGTTGAAAAGCATCAAAGAGTGAGTCTTGCTAGACCGAGATTTATGGCGCAAAGCGCTCTCAATATGTTAAATGCGCCCTCAATCCGTCAAATCACCACTCGATTAGGAGATATCCACAGTATTAGTGTAGGATAATTATCCGACGAAAAGCTTTTCTCCGCCTGGATTCAAGCGACTTTTCAGCGAAGAACAAGAGTGCCATAATTTAGGAGGCACGTCGCCAGCTTAATATTTACAATATGTTAATTGATGTGAGAGGCTGAATAACGCTTAAGCTCCATGCCTTTTTAAGCGACCGGTAACTTCATATACTCGTATTTTCCAGCCCAATCTCTCCCAACATAACTACATCACTCCTTCCCTGAGGAAAGCCTATATCCGTATTCGACGGTCTCCACCTTCCACCTTCTCATTATCAAAACAATTTTCCTAAATGAAAGACTAAAAAGGCTGTGGATGGATACCTATAAGCATTAGCGATGGGAAGCGATGTGACTCTTTAGAGAGGGGTGAAGACCAGAGGGCAACCCGGGGTAAAAACATTTGGTGGGTACGTCGGAAAATGCAATCACAAGGCGAGAAAGCGAGCCATTCTTTTCTCGCAGTAATAAAAACGTTTTGTTGGTTACGTCGGAAAATGCACCTCACTTTTCAGCGCTCTAAAACCAAGGCTTTAAGAGTAAGTTTATGGCGATGGAATTTTTCAATTAGGAGTGGGTTTCTTCCTTGTTTATCATAGCCAAGACTTACGAGAAAGTTCGCGGCGATGGAGTTTTTCCATCAGGAGAGAATTTCTTTCTTGCGCCCCGTGGCCAAGGCTTTAAGAGTAATCTTTTGCGATGGAGTTTGTAACAAGGAGAGTTTTCTTGCTCATCATAGCCAAGACTTACGAGAAAGTTCGCGGCGATGGAGTTTTTCCATCAGGAGAGAGGCTCCTCTTCCCCCTCCGGGGGAGCCTCCCCCCGGTTAAAGCTCCTGCCCCGGGAGGAGAGCAGAAGCCAGAGCAATGCCGCCAGGGAGAAGAGGAGCACCGCCAAGCTCAGCCATGCGGAGCCCCGGATGGCCTCGGCGGCGTAATAGATCTCTAAGGTGTGATGACCCTCCGGGACCTTCATCCCCCGCATGATCCCGTTCACCCGGAAGATGGGGGTCTCCTGGCCATCCACTTTCGCTTTCCATCCGGGATAGAACTGGTCCACGTCCACCACGAACCCCTCTCCCTCCATGGTAACCTCCGCCACCAGGCGGTCCTCCTTGGTTTCCTTCAGCTCAATCGAGCCGGTGGAGAAATCCACCTCCCCGATGTTTCCCAGTTCCTCCCCCTCCACCAGAGCTAGCTTGGTGGGGTCGAAGTCGCGCAGCCAGAGCCTCTCTTTTACCTGGTTTAAGTCGGAGACCTCCTGAAGCTCCTCGACTGCGTAGAGGCGGGGGGAGCAGTTGAGGTTGCGGTAGACCGCCACCAGGTCGTCCTGGTATACCTTCTCATAGACCGGCTTCCCTTGGCCCGCCTGGGAAGCCCCATCGGGGAATTCCCTCTGACGGAGCAGGGGCAGAGATTCCATCTCCACCACCTCTATATCCTTGAGATGGAGGGGTACCGCTCCGGAGTTGACGAAATAGAGAAAAAGCTCCTCTTTCAAGTTGGAAGGAATCCGGAAGATCTCCGTGTAGAGGGAGAACTGCTGTCTCACATCGTTATAATAGATGATTTCCTCCGCCACTGTCGTCGCGGAGCTCTCCTCCTCCAACCCCACCTTGAAGTAAGAGCAGAATCCCGCCTCGGCGCGGGCCAGAAAGTAGATAAGGTAGCTTTTTCCCGGAAGCAGGGATACCTTCCGCCGCATGGAGGCTCCCGGGGAGCCATCCGCGTGAGCTAGGACATATTCCTCTCCGGATTGGTTCAGGCCCTCCCCCTCCCAGGGACCCAGCATAAGCTCCCGCTCCTCTCTCTTCTCTTCTGGAGCTTTCTCATAGGCCCTCACCTCCCCGAATTCGGCGTCCTCCCCCTCTCCTCTCCCCACCACCAGGTAGCCGCATCCCAGGGCGCTGAGCAGCAGGTTGTTGTCCACGTACTTCTGGCCATTTTCCAACAGTCCGGAGGAGGGGATTCCGGTAATTCGGTAAAAATCGTCCAGCACCAGGGGATCGTAGCCGGTAAGAGAGGAGAGGCGCAGGGGTATGTTGCTCAGGGGATAGCGTATGTCAGCCAGGGTGGCGAAGCGGGCTTGATCGTCGTTTTGGGAAAGCCACTCCAAATAGCGGTCACCGGAGGGTTGTTTGAGCTCGGAGAAGCTCACCGTGTACTTGTCGTTGTAGGCGCCGAAGGCGAAGAGCTCCACCACCACCAGGGCGATGAGCAAGGGAGCGATCCACCGCCTTCCCTTCCTCACTACATAGAAGAGGAACCACCAAGCCAGATAGGCGACGAAGATGAGCAGAGGTATCCCTAGGGCGGGATTCTTCAACCTGAAGGTGGCAAGCAGGGTGGACTGCCCCTCCGGGGTGAAGAAGCCCCAGTTGCTAAGATAGCGGAAAAACCTCCCGGCGAAGATCAAAGCCAGTCCCAGCAGGATGGCCAGGGCGATCCCCGCCCCGATGAAGCGCCTGTCCTTTCTCTCCTCTTTTGACTCCACCAACTGCTTGAAGCCGAAGGCGGCCAGGATGGAGAGGCTGAAACTCAGCTCCAGGGCGTTGCGGGCGGGCACCCGGAAGAGATTGTAGATGGGGATATGGTAGGCGATGCGATAAAGGGGGTTGTTCTTTCCCAACATGAGCAGGAAGGACAAAAGCCCCACCAGGCCCCAGAAGGTGATGTGATAGCTGGTCTTGCGGTAGCGGAAGATGGCAAGCGCTGCCAGAACCAGGGTCATCGCCCCCACGAAGGCGGAGTACTCGGTGAGGCTCCACAGGCGCCAGAAGGCCCCCCCATATCCCCCGCCGTAGATGAAGGGGTAGACCATCTGGGGGAGCATATAAGGAGCGTAAGAGTATTCGGTAAAGAAGGTGTATCCTCCCTCCGACCTCCAAGCCAGGCGAGACATCTCAAAGGAGGAGAGCAGCTGGGGCAAGGCCACCGCTGCCCCCAGGATCAGGGGAAGCAGGGCGAGGAATAGAAAGCGAACCCTTTTGCCCTTCTCCGCTTTGAAGAAGTAGTAGACGAAGAAGAGCCCCAGGATGATATAGGTATATACGCATATCTGGAAATGTCCCGCCAATATCTGCAGCGCCACCACCAGCCCGGCGCAAAGGGACCAGGAGAGCCTAAGCTCCCTCCTGGCCCGCTCGTAGAAGTAGAGGAGCAGGGGTATCCAGGCGGCGGCGTTAACCATGGAGACGTGCCCCTTGTGTGCCACCATAAAACCGGAGAAGGAAAAGACCGCCCCGGCCAGGATGGCGGCGGACCTCTTCTCCGTGAGCAGCTTGGCGTAGAGGTAGGTGAAGAAAGCGGCGAAGGCGAAGTGCAACACGGTGAGCAGGTTGAAGATGTAGGGGGTATGGCCCAGGAAGAAGAGGAAATTGGGGGGATAGAATATCCCCGTCTGGGCGGTTCCAGGAAGGGACACCCCCAGGAACTGGTAGGGCATCCATAAGGGGAACCCCCCGCTCAGCATAGCGGAGTAGTACTTCTTCAAGGGATAGAAATAGGCATACCCATCTCCAGGAGCATATAGCTGCCCTCGGAGAATCGGGAAGAAGAAGAGTAAGGCCAGCGCCAGGTAGAGGCAGAGAACCAGAAGATTCCTCCTTGTTTCCCCCCTCGGGTTATCGGATTCACAGGGTTGGATAAGGTCGTCTTCTGCTTTCATTCCGTCTCTCCATTATCATGCTCAAGGCGCGTGGAATAAAATGTTAACTTAAACCCGCCAAGAGGTCAAATTAAAGGGTCAAGAAAGAGCTAACTATGCGAACTTCCCTCCCTCGAGCCCTCGATCAACATCCCTATTCAAGATATTTTTAGGGGATATGTAACGACAATTAGGTCCTGGCAGTTGATATGGAGGACTGACTAAACGCGGCGACTGGTGGCGAAGTATCAATCGATTTCCAGGATATAATTTTTAGAATGTAAATTTATCCACCGTCAGCTCCCTTGGTTTAAGCAAGACGAGTGGAGGGTATCAAATTGAGATAGATCATCGAGTTCTATGATTCATATGGGGATAATGGATGGTAAAGCAGTTGAAAGGCTATTTAGCGTAAAGGAGGGAATATGAGCACCATAGACAACTTAAAGGAAGCTTTCGCAGGAGAATCACAGGCTAATCGCAAATACCTGGCTTTCGCCAAGAAGGCGGACGAGGAGGGATATGCCCAGGTGGCCAAGCTCTTCCGCGCCGCCGCCGACGCGGAGACGGTCCATGCCCACGCCCATCTGCGGGTGATGAAAGGCATCGGTTCCACCGAGGAGAATCTAAAGGAAGCCATCGGCGGAGAGACCCACGAGTTCAAGAAGATGTATCCCAAGATGATTGAGGAAGCGGAGAAAGAAGGGGAAAACGAGGCTATGCTCTCCTTCAAATACGCCAACGCGGTGGAAGAGATTCATGCGGGACTCTATCAGAAAGCCCTGGATAACCTGGGAAATAACCCGTCGGTGGACTATTACGTCTGTCAATACTGCGGGAATACCGTGGAAAGAGAGGCTCCGGAGAAGTGTCCCATCTGCGGTGCTCCCAAGAGCATGTTTAAAAAGATAGACTGACTACTCTTTTATTTTTAACATATTGTAAAATTATTTCAATTCAGGCTAACCAAAGAAGTTAAGCCTAACAACAAGCGATTCCTCGCCTAAACCAACATATAATTACCTGATGGGCGGGCAAAAACCGCCCATCACCCTTTTGGCTTAAATCATACCTCCAAAATATTAAAAATTTATAATTTAGATATATGAAGAGAATTGGCGGCGCGCGAAAAGTTTCCATTGAGCTCACCCAAAAATGCGCGAAAGACCGTCTATTGAGTTTAATGGTAATCGCATCGCATACACGATTATGGGAATCGCATCGCATACACGATTCTCGCGCCGGGCTCCTTCAGCGGATGCCTGGCAAAAACCGTTTGGAGGATGGACAAGGTGAACCAGGCGAAGGAAAGTGGCCAGCAAGACAAGACTAGTGAGAAAGTCATCATCAAGGTGGGTGGGATGACCTGTACCAATTGCGCCTCCACCATCGAAAAGGGTTTGAAAAGCGTCCCCGGAGTGGAGGAAGCCACGGTGAACTTCGCCACCGAGAAGGCCACGGTATCTTTTGACCCCACTCAAGTTGACCAATCTCAACTGGTGAAAACCATTGAGGCGCTGGGCTACCGTGTCGGAATAGAAAAGGCGGTCTTCTCCGTGGGGGGAATGTCCTGCGCCAGCTGCGTGGCCCGAGTGGAAGAGGCTCTGCGCAGCGTCCCCGGCGTTGCCCAAGCCACGGTGAACTTGGCCACCGAGAAAGCCACGGTATTATATGACCCCTCCCTTACTAACGTCGAACGCCTGGCCAAAGCGATCACCCAGGCAGGCTACCAGGCAACAACACTCGGAGAGCAAACTGGCGAAGAGGAGGGAACCGAAGACAAGCTCAAAGCCCGAGATGTGAGGGTGCTGAAGAGAAGACTCCTGTTAAGCCTTCCCATCGCCGCCCTCACCATATACATCTCCATGACCTACATGGAGTTTCCCCCTTTTAATCGCCTACCCCATCATCTGGTATTCTATATCCTCCTAGCCTTAGCCACCCCGGTGCAGTTCTGGGCGGGGTCACAGTTCTATCGAGGCTTCTGGGGGGCGCTCAAACACGGAACCGCCGATATGAACACACTTATCGCCGTGGGCACTAGCGCCGCTTTCCTCTACAGCTTGGTGGTCACCTTCTTCCCTAGATTTGTGACCAGCGCCGGTATGGAACCCGCGGTCTATTACGACTCCTCAGCGACCATCATCGCCCTGATTCTTTTAGGGCGTTACTTGGAGGCGAGAGCCAAAGGCAGGACCTCGGAGGCGATTAATAAGTTGGTGGGGCTGCAGGCGCGCACCGCTCGAGTGATTCGCGAAGGCCAGGAGGAGGATATACCCATAGATGAGGTGGTGGTGGGAGACCTCATCCTGGTTCGTCCAGGGGAAAAAATACCGGTGGACGGGGTGGTGCTAGAGGGTTCCAGCGCAGTGGACGAGTCTATGCTCACCGGCGAGCCCCTCCCTGTGGAAAAGAGCCCGGGTGAGGAAGTGGTGGGAGCCACCATTAACACCACTGGGACCTTTACCTTTCAAGCCACCAGAGTGGGAAAGGACACGATGCTATCCCAGATTGTGAGGTTGGTGGAGGAAGCCCAGGGATCCAAGGCTCCTATCCAAAGGCTGGCAGACCGAGTAGCGGCGGTATTCGTTCCCACGGTTATCGCCATAGCCACCATCGCCTTCTTGATATGGATTTTCCTGGGGCCTTCTCCCCGCTTCAACTACGCGCTGCTCAACTTCGTGGCGGTGATGGTCATCGCTTGTCCCTGCGCTCTGGGGCTGGCCACCCCAACCGCTATCATGGTGGGGACGGGAAAAGGTGCCGAACAGGGAATCCTGATCAAGGGAGGAGAGATACTGGAGAGAGTGGGGAAGGTGGACACCGTCATCTTCGACAAAACCGGCACCCTCACCGCGGGGAAACCAGAGGTAACCGATATAATCGCTTTCGTGGGGGAGGAAGATGAGGTTTTGACCGTGGCCGCCTCCTTGGAGAAAGCAAGCGAGCATCCGCTGGGGGAGGCCATAGTGGGAAAAGCGGGAAAGCGGGGGGTCGAATTGGAGCCAGTGGAGAACTTTGAGGCTTTACCGGGCAAGGGAATACGCGCCTTTTTAGACGGAAAAGAGGTATATCTGGGCAATAACCGCTTGATGGAGGAGGTAGGCATAACACTCCATCCCTACGCCTCGCACCTGGAGCGCCTAAACGGCGAGGGGAAAACCTCCATATTCATCGCTGTCGATAAAGAAGTTGTCGGTCTTGTAGCCCTGGCCGACGTGTTAAAGCCCAGCGCCACTCAGGCCATCGAGGAGCTGAGGAAGATGGGCTTGGAAGTGGGCATGATAACCGGGGATAACCGTCGGACCGCCAGCGCCATCGCCGCCCAGTCGGGAATCGACAGGGTGCTTGCGGAGGTCTTGCCGGGAGAGAAAGCGCGTGAGATAAAGAGACTGCAGGAAGAGGGTCGCACGGTGGCCATGGTGGGAGACGGCATCAATGACGCGCCTGCCCTTGCCCAAGCGGATATAGGCATCGCCATAGGCAGCGGAACCGACGTGGCTATCGAGACCTCGGACATCACCCTCATCTCCGAGGATCTGCGCCGGGTGGCCACCGCCTTCAAGCTCTCCCATAGGACCCTGCGCACCATCAAGCAAAACCTCTTCTGGGCATTTATTTACAATGTGTTATTAATTCCTGTGGCAGCCGGAGTCCTCTATCCCGGCCTTCACATCTTGGTGAAACCCATGTACGCGGCGGCGGCCATGGCTTTCAGTTCCGTATCCGTGGTAAGCAATTCCCTGCGGCTACGCAGGTTCAGGGATATAGATGAAAAGTTCCCATCCGCCAAAAAATCGGCAACGAGAAACACCGATGGGGAGCAAAGGAGGAGTAGAGATGCACCATAAAGCGGTGGATCCCGTCTGCGGGATGAAGATCAAAAAGAGCGAGGCTGCGGCCACCTCGGAATATCAGGGCAAGACCTACTATTTCTGCAACCTCAGCTGCAAGAAGGCTTTCGACCAAAATCCCCAGAAATACCTGCATAAATAGGCCTCGGCGAGCGACTGCCGCTGATGTGGTAAAAAAGAGCGATGGACCAAAGGCGGATCGCCGTTGTTCTATGGGGTAAGTCTTTCCCAGCTTATAGTTCAACAAGGAAATTTAATCGTTCGTAGTTTCTCATGAGGTAAGCGGTCACTCCAGCGCCACCTCTGCAGCCGGCGATTTGGTCTTCTTCCCCTTGCCCATGTCCTTTAAGATGAGCAGGAAAGCCCCTCCTCCCACCAGAATGCCCATATAGAAATCGAGCAGTCTCCAGAGCACGGTGAGCAAACCGATGAGATAGAAATGACCAGGGGGAAGAACCTGGTTATACACCGCCAGAAAACCCGCCTCCCCGAACCCGCTTCCTCCCGGCACGGGGATAAAAGGCAAAAGGCATTGGATGACCAGCTGGGCAACCAGTGAATCCAGGAAGAACCGGGAATATCCCATCCCCACCAGAACCACCGGGATGGTGATCACCCCCATGACCCAGAAAAGAAGGGATAAGAGGACGGCGTAACAGATTCTCGCCCATCCCAGTCCGGCCATCTCCCTTAAGAAATTAGAAAACTTGCTTGCCTCCTCCGACAACCTCACCACCAGTTCGCGAAAACGTCCCTTTTTTGACATTCGGGGAAAGAGCCGCTGAAATAACCTCACCACCTTTTCTTGGAGGTTCCTCATCATGAACAACACCATTACCAGAAATATTACCGCCAGGAGCAAGGCCACGTAGAGTACCCCTTGAAGGGTAAAGGATAGATGAATATCCCGCACCGCCAGCCATACTACTAAGGGCAGGGAGAGAATGAGCAGCGCTATGGATATGCAAGCACCAAAAGTTATCACCGCCGCCGCCTCACCTGGATCAAGACCGTACCTGTGCAAAAAATATGCCTCTCCGGTGACTCCCCCCACTCGCAGGGGAGTGATAACCCCGGTGAAATAACCTCCGTAGACAACCTTGAGAAGGTCGCGAAAATGTATCTTTCTGTCTGGGCCTATAAGGACCCTGATGCGCAATGCCGGGAAGAACCAGCGCAGCAGGGAAAAGGCGATGGCTAACAGAAGGTAAGAGAAGCGAAGGTGATAGAGGGCATCGAAAGTCCTTCTGTCCATGGTGGCGAAGGAGATGGCCAGCAGGGCCACCACGCTCAAGCCCACGGAGACCAGCAGGTAACGCTTGTAGTGAACCGGCTTCTCTCCCCAAATTGAGAACTCCGATTCCTTGCCCGCTCCCAAAGCCCAATCCCGTCGAGTTTTCATAATATCCTTATTCTATCAGAAACTCCTCGATAATCCTTTCTGCCCAAAAAGTAGGAAACGCTTTTATCTAACTAGCCTTTCCTCTCGCATTGTGTCTTTCGTAATGTCTTTCGCGACTCCTAGTTTAGGGAAAGATAACAGATATAATTATTGCTGACCTATATGCATAATCCACGTATGGGATTTGGCGAACGAAGAAGGAGGTAGGAGAGATGCTCTACTTCGAGGATTTTCAGGTAGGACACAAGCTGGTGACCCGGGCAAGGACGGTGACGGAGGCGGATATAGTGAACTTCGCCTCCTTGAGCGGAGATTGGTATCCCTTGCATACCGACATAGAATACGCACGAAAAAGCTCTTTCGGGGAACGCATCGCCCATGGCATGCTGGTGCTTTCCATCGCTTCAGGACTTATGCCCCTCACCGATTGGGCCCTGGTGGCCTTCTATGGCATGGACCGCGTGCGCTTCTTAAAACCCACGCTGATCGGGGACACCATCCACGTGGAGGCAGAGGTAGTGGAGTGCCGCAAGAAAGAGAAAGGCGGAGTCGTAAACTTTCGGCAGATCATTAAAAACCAGAGGAATGAAGCTGTGGTCTCCGCCGACTTCAAGGTGATGGTGATCTCGAAGGAAGCGGCGAGCCAATAATATTTACATATTGTAAAATATAAGGCTATATGTCTCCTAGTAGGTCATCCATCGGGCAATATAAATCACCGTGATGCAAGGGCGAAAATTATAAACTCCACCTTACCGACGGATGGTCCCGGAGAAAAAACTCTGAGGCAGCAGCTTTCCATAAAGGCGCAGCGCCAAGAAGCTGCCCCCAGCTTTATAACTTAATCCCGAAAATATATGGGCGCACTTGGGACCATTGAGGTCAAATATATGCCAACTCCGTTTTGTTTCTGCCGTCGATGGGGACATGAACCCGAGGTATACCATACGAAAAAGATAGAGAGCTATCCGTTCATAGTCTCTCCACAATCATGGCTATCCCCTGGCCACCACCTATGCATAGGGTGGCTAGTCCCATGCGCTTGCCTCGATCTTTTAAAGCGGAGAGAAGGGTCACCACGATGCGGGCTCCACTGCACCCTACCGGATGACCCAGGGCCACGCCTCCCCCGTAGATGTTCACTTTCTGCATATCCAACCCCAACTCCCTGATGCAGTACAAGGCTTGAGCTGCGAACGCCTCGTTGAGCTCGAAGAGCTCTATTTGGTCCAGGGTCATTTTCGCCTTGTCCAGGACCTTGCGCACCGCGTATACGGGTCCTACCCCCATAATCTCCGGATCCACCCCCACGTATGCGTATTCCACCACCCGGGCCAAGGGTTTCACCCCCAACTCCTTGGCCTTCTTCCCGGAGATAATAACCAGAGCCGCCGCCGCGTCGTTGATACCGGAAGCGTTCCCCGCGGTCACCGTCCCCTTCTCTTTGAAGGCCGGAGGAAGTGAAGCCAGCTTCTCCATGGTGGTGTCTGCCTTGGGGTGCTCGTCGGTGTCCACCAACACGGTGCCCTTGCGGGTTTTAATCTCTACCGGCACTATCTCATCCTTGAACTTGCCTTCTTGGATAGCCGCGTTGGCCCTCCTCTGACTCTCCAGGGCGTAAGCGTCTTGCTCCTCCCTGCTGATTCCGAACCGTTCGGAGATGTTCTCCGCGGTCATGCCCATGATGAACCCGCTGTAGGGATCGTGGAGCACCTCCCAGAGGCCATCGATTAGTTTTCCGTCCCTCATCCTCTTTCCCCAACGAGTATCCGGGGAATAATATGGGATGGCGCTCATATTCTCCACTCCCCCCGCTACCACCACTTGCGTGTCGCCCAAGCGGATGGACTGGGTGGCGTTGATCAGCGCCTGCATCCCGGAACCACATCCCCGGATAACTCCGTACGCCGGCACTTCCTGGGGAATCCCGGCGCGCAGAGCCCCCAACCTTGCTGCCAGGCAATTCTCATCGGTGCGTGGGACCACATGGCCGAATATCACCTCATCCACCTGGTTGGCATCCACGCCGGCGCGCCGCAGTGCCTCCACAATGACAATGCGCACCAGCTCCCCAGGCATGACATTCTTAAGGCTTCCGCCGAAACTGCCGATGGGGGTGCGACAACCACTGGCGATATATACCTCTTCCATCTCTACCTCCTCTGCTTCCTCTGGACCGTGAACTCAGCAGGATAGACCGATACTTTTTAAGCACTACTTATTTTATTACGTGATCGCCATATAGCGAAGGGCAAGGGAGATAAACTAAAAAACACGATCCTCGTTTTCCATGCGCCATCAGGTTATTTCTTCAGAGACTGCCCCAACGATCCACATTATAAGGACAGCCGCGGAAATCCGGTGACGAGCAATAAGTCATCTCTTCCGATTTACCCCCGCGAGCGGATAAATCTTTCTATGGAACGGTCATAGGTACGCTCCGCCGCGGGGGTGAAATAACAGGCGGGGAGCTCGCCCATACCCCGGTGATAATGTAGGCATTCGCAGCAGATTCCCTTGCGGGAACATGGTTCATAGGTGCAGTTACACTTGGCTAAATTTTCTTCTCGGTTTTTACATTCCATGGCTGACCTCCAGGCCTAAAACTCTTTTCCCCATTCCTCTTTTTCCATCCGATCTGACGGCAAGAGGGTCAAGATAACCCTCTTATGCCTTTCTTCCACGCCGTAGATTATACGGTATCTCTCAAAATCATCAACGATGAAAACGGCATTCAAATCTTCAATTACCGGTTTTCGCCCAAACTACCCATTTTATTTTACAATTTGTAAACAATAATCGCGTCAAGAGTTTTCGCCCCCGCTTTTTGCGCCAGATTATCTTCTCTCAGCGCCAACCCTAGCCACCCCGAAGAATCGGGATAAAGGATAATCTTTCCCTTCTCCACTTTTCCGAAGGTAGTCTCCAATCTTCCTTCAAACATCCTCTCCCCGATATCCACCAGGATATCCTCCCCCACCGCTAGCGGGAGTTCGCTCAATCTCTCCACCTCCGCGCTCAAACGCAGGTTTCCAAAACGGTCTATATCAATCACCTGGCAGAAGAGGGCGCCCGATCTCGTCCTGGCCTCCTTCCAGGGAGGAGGTACCAACTCATCTGGATCTATGCTTCCACCTACCTCTTGAGGAGGAGTGCCCCTGGATAGATGCGCCGCCACCGGCGCAAAGATATCCCTTCCATGAAAAGTGGGGTGGGGAGGAGAGTGAAAAAGGCTCTTATTCTCCAGGAGAAAAACATTTTCTATTCCGCCCAGGCGTTTGGTCGCGTGAACGAGCAGTCCATTGTCCGGACCCAGCAGAATATCTCCCCTGTGAACTTGGATGAGCACGCCTCTCCTTTCCGTGCCCACGCCTGGGTCCACTACCGCCACATGAATTCCCACTGGCAAGAAGGGAAGGGCCGCCGCAAGGACCACCGCGCCCTTACAGATATCGAAAGGGGGTATCTGATGGGTTAAGTCAACTATCTCTACCTGGGGGTCCAATTTTCTGATGACCCCCTTCATGGCTGCCACCCACTCATCTTGGTACCCAAAGTCCGAGGTCAGAGAGATCATCCCCACTCATCCCTACCTTTTTCCCTTTTCTTCCAAACTATCGCCCTACTCAGCGGCTCGCACCACCTGCACGAAAACGTTTCTATTGCGGGGCCCGTCGAACTCACATAAAAATATCCCCTGCCAAGTACCCAACGCCAGCCTCCCGCCCCTCACCAAGATGGTTTGAGAGAAACCCAACAGGGAGGATTTGATATGGGCGTCAGCATTGCCCTCCCGGTGCTTGAACTGCGAGGACCTGGGGACCAGCTTATCCAGGTGTTCCAGGATATCCACCACCACGCTGGGGTCTGCGTTCTCGTTGATGGTGATTCCCGCGGTGGTGTGGGGAATGTATACCACGCAGACACCCTCATCCACCCCGCTCTCCGCTACCTTCCGCTGCACTTCTCCCGTGATATCTACCATCTGGGTTCTCCGCTCCGTCCTCACCCCAAAACTGAACATCTAACCTCTTCTTCCTCCTTCCCGTATCGCACGATCATGGCCCGTTTTTTACGAAATTGTCTAAAACCGTTAAAATGCGGAACTTGAGGCGACCCTGGCGCCATCCCAAACTATCCTAAATCGTTCCCTCCCGCCCTAAAAGTCAAGAAGGCCCCTCCAGCGGCTCCACCCCCACCACCACGTATCCTTCCTCGCTGCTCACCCAGTTGAATCTACTTCTTACCCCTTCCACCGCCTCGAAGTACCCAGCGATCCTGCCCGCCACTAGGGCATCATTGAAAGGATTCTCCACCCTCACCCTTAAGTATCTGCCGATCTCGTCTATCTCCACCGGGTTGCCCATGCCCCTTACCCTCATATCCTCAAAGAGCTCCAAGATGCCTCTTCTTCTTTTGAGAATATAATTGTCCAGACGATCCCTCAACATCTCTAACTGCCTCTGGGCGATTTTATAGAGGATCTCCTCCCCCAACTCCTTCTCCAGCTCCAAGATGATGGCGTTTATACCTTCCACCGAGAGAAAGGACTCGCGATGGTCGGTGTCGCGATTGGTGATTATCCCATTGTCCAGATCCCATTCGAAGAGCTCCGATACCAGAAGAGGAACCCCACAGCGGCGGCAGCGCTCATACTCCACGTTTCCGGGAATGGGTACTCTGAAGGGGAGGGGAACATCGTAAGGCTTCTCCTCGGTGGGACGGAACTCCATGAAAGTGGTGCCATTCTCCTTCTCCCAACTAACCTTCATATTTGCGTTTAAAAACACCTTGAATAACGCCAGACCGTCTCCGGCGATCAGGGGGATGGAACAGGGATTGCGTAATCTCACCGTGCACCCCTTACGTCCCTCGAAGGTGAGGAGCTTGGCGGATCCGTAGCCCATTGCCCTGGCGATATTATAAATCCACTCGAAGGTCCATCTTGCGGCCGGTCCTCGAGTCAAGATATTGGGCACTTTCCTGGTCAGGGCCAGGTAGGCGCCGGGGACATACATCTCCAGTATCCTTTTTCCGATGGGACGCTCCGACTCGATAATCAAGTTTTCGATAGGCACGCCCAGCAGCTCCACTATGCTGTGCAGCAAGTTAAGCAGTTCGTCGATCTCGATGAAGAATAACCTAAGGTTGGGAAACTTCCTAGCAACGATGGTGCCGTCAGGGGTCCAGGATATATGCTTGGAATAATTCAGGGGAACCCCGCAGGACTTGCATCGCCTCATAAAAGCATACCTCTCTCCTCTAGGGATAAACCTGCTTCCTTCCCGATTTCCTCCATTAATTTATCAGTTAGCGGCGTCCATGACTACCCTACTGGAAGTCTGTGAATCAAGTTTGGCGGTATATCCAAACTGTTATTGGCCCATTATCAAAATACACTTTACCTGGCTGGCACAAGCTCCCGTCCCGCGTCTTCATAGAAGGAACCGCATAAGGAAACCAACCCAAGTTAAGTAAATCCTACAACCGGCTAGCCGCCATATCGCATACGTAGATGGAACGCCCCATCATTTCGCCGAAAGGTCAAACATTTGCGAATCGAGAGATCCGGGTAGATAATCCGGACCTTAAAAAAAGAAGAAGCCTTATTTTTAATGCACGCCCGCGCCAAGATAGGTTGCGTCAAAGCTCCCGATGAAATATAGCCTTATAAGGATTGGAGGTTTATACAGTGCTCGAGCTCCCTTGTGGAGGTTTCATTCTCTTCATGGAAGGTATTAACTTGGCGAGCTCCGTTTTTCTGCGTTCCAATCGCTCATCCGGAGTGGTGTCGAGAACTGCCCTCACGTGATCGGAGAGTCTGATAGGATTGAATGGCTTGGTGATATAATCGTCCGCTCCCATCTCCCAACCACGGATCAAGTCCTCATCGTGAACCTTGGCGGTAAGGATGATGATGGGCAAATTTTTCAATTGGGGATCGTTCCTCACCGCTTTAAGGATATCCCATCCATCCACTCGGGGCATCATCAGATCGAGAATGAGCAGATCCGGCGGGTCCTTTTTCAGTGCTTTCAGTGCCACGTCTCCGTCCCAGGCTTCCTCAACTCGGTAATCGTTCATCTCCAGGTTGATCTTGACCAGCCTGGTTACTAAAGGATCGTCATCCACCACCAGTATCCTTATCAATTTTCTCCTTTCTACATAGGAAATTTTTTGACGGATTAAACAACGCCAAAAAGATAAAGACGGATTAAATATCTTTTCCGCGGCCAGTCTTGCCGCTCTTCCCTCATCTCATACTATTGGGTTCTTCGTAAAAATTTTATACTACTTACAAAATGTAATCAACCAGTTGGTAAGTTTTATGCGACCTTCCTTCACCAACTTAATCTCACAATTCTGCCCACAGGTGGCCCCCTCGGCAAAAGAGACTGACCTTCTGCACTTCACCGTTTGCCTTTTGCTTTTTTTCTTTTTAACTTTAACACTCTCACCAAGGAAACATGGTTGATCACCTATCCATTTACATTAAGAAGACTGCGAAGCCAGCGAGAAACCTCTCGCCATTATCCTGGTTAGGCATTCCACCTATCCGGTGGACATTACGAGCGATGAGTTTATTACCCAATGCTTGCAAGGGAACTCAGGGGTCACTAACTTCTTCTCTCTAACCCGAAAATCCATTTGGGAAAAATCCCTCCCTGCCCAGGGAGGAACACAGCATTATTTCATCTGTCAGGGTTCATCATTTCCGGAGAAAACGAAGATTAAAACCCACAGCCCGGTCAAAATAAAATATAATCTTCTTGTCGCCGCAAGCGTGATGGAGGGATGGACCTCCCTTGAGGCGATCCGAAATAGCGCCGAGTTCACTAGCCTGAAGGAGGAGGAGATGAGCGATCTATTCCAACCCGTCCATGAAGATTTCCGCAAGACCTTGAGGGAATACATCGAGAAAGAGTTGGCTCCCCACGCCGACGAGTGGGAGGAGGCCGAGGAGTTTCCTCTGGAGAAATTCAGGGAAATGGGTCAACTGGGCTTTTTAGGCATGCAGTATCCCGAGGAATACGGAGGCGATAACGACATCTTGGCCGAAGCCGTCTTCCACGAGGAGATGCCCCGTTGCGGATCCGCGGGGGTAGCGGCTACCTTAGGAGCCCATATTGGCATCGCCATGCCTCAGATCAACAAATATGGCACTAAGGAGCAGAAGGAAAAATATCTCATCCCGGGGATTAAAGGCGAGAGCATTGGCGCCTTGGGGATCACCGAACCGGAGGCAGGTTCGGACGTCGCCGGCATCAAGACCTACGCGATCAAGGACGGCAGCGACTGGATCATCAACGGCTCCAAGACCTTCATCACTAACGGAGTTAGGTGCGACTGGGTAGTGCTGGCGGTGAAGACGGACCGGGAAAAGGGCTACGGGGGGATTTCTCAGATCATCGTGGACAAAGGCACGCCTGGTTTCGAGGTCTCCAAAAAATTAAAGAAACTGGGCTGGAGGGCTTCTGACACCGCTGAGCTATCCTTCATCGACTGCCGCGTGCCTGGGGACGCCCTTCTCGGGGAGCTGAATAAGGGATTCTACCAGATCATGGCCAATTTCGCATGGGAACGTCTGATCATGGCTTTGGGCGCGGTCGCCGGCGCCCAGATCGTTATGGAAGCCGCCTTGGGATACGCCAAGGAGCGTCACGCTTTCGGGCAGCCAATCGCTAAATTCCAGGTGATCGCCCATACCCTCGCGGATATGGCAACCGAGATAGAGGCGGGCCGCCAGCTTACCTACTACGCCCTGAAACTTTACATGGAGGGAAAGAATCCCATCAAGGAAGTCTCCATGGCAAAGCTTTATACCTGCGACATGGCTTGCAGGGTGGTGGACAACGCCCTGCAGATCTTCGGAGGCTACGGTTTCATGGAAGAGTACCCCATAGCGCGAGCTTTCCGGGACACGCGACTGGGGCCCATCGGCGGGGGCACCCGGGAGATTATGAGGGAGATAATCGTTCGCACCATGGGCATCTAAGGGGCCGCACTAGGAAGAGATGCATTCCAAGCAGTGCAGGACATCTAA
Organism: Candidatus Geothermincola primus; assembly: GCA_015711725.1. GTDB lineage: Bacteria > Actinomycetota > Geothermincolia > Geothermincolales > Geothermincolaceae > Geothermincola > Geothermincola primus. Next base: position 24,805 of record JACVIX010000032.1, read on the forward strand.
TTAATTAACATATTGTAAGTTATTACCGCCTACGGAAAGGAGGGAGGATGTCTTACCAGACGCTCTTGTACGAGGTGGAGG
>JACVIX010000033.1 GCA_015711725.1 Candidatus Geothermincola primus
CAATTGGCGCCATATACTTACGTTATTTACGCTATATATACATAAGCACTCATATAAATATTATAATTCATTCGATAATATTTTTCTTTGTTTTCACGTAAAATATATTTATTTAAGCATTATCCTCAAGTTAAGCTTTATATTTTTCATTATCTCCTTTCGGTCCTCACCAATATTTCCCCCAGTTTTATCCCGGTCATCTTCAATATTCTTTCTTTGATTTCATCTCTCATCAAACTGACCTCGTTGCTCCAAGGGGGCGCAACGGTGGAGATGATAAGTCTGTCCCCCTCGATCCTTATAGGTTTGGCTCGGCGAGATATTCTATCTCCCACGATCTCTTCCCACATTCGCTCTATCTCGGATAGTTGTAGAGCGCTTCCCAGCCCCATATCTTTGAGGCACTCCTTGAGAACATCCCCCACCCTCTTCTCCTCATAATCCATAACTCACCCGGCCTTCCTGCACGGATATGAACCAGCCTTCACCTCTAAAATCTCCCAGTCGGTTTCTGTTGGTTGTAACTATTGCTTGTTCTTCCTTTTTAAGTAGTTGGACTATCCGAGTGGTGCTTTCTTCATCCAATTCCGAGGAGAAGTCATCTAAAATCACTACTCCTCTTTCCCCCAAATAACGCTCCAGCAAGTCCGCCGTGCACAGCTTCAACAATATAACCGTCATCCTCTGCTGGCCCTGCGACCCCTTAGTTCTCAGATTCCTGCCATTAAGCACGAAAACCATCTCGTCACGGTGCGGCCCTATGAGGGTGAGCCCTCTTGCTATCTCCTTTTGGCGATTCCTTTTTAATTTTTCCCTTAACGTATTGAGGTTATCCGCGGTGGGATAATACCTTATCTGCAGATCTGATTCATCAACGCTTTTTATTAAGCGATCCGTTACTTCTTCTATGGCGGAGAGGATCTTTTTTCTTCCTGCCACGATATTCTCCCCCGATTCCGCCAAGATCTCCTCCCAAGCATCAAGCTCCCTCTCCTGCGCCTCTCCCCTCCTTATCATCTTTAGAAGCTCGTTCCTCTGGTGAAGGGCTTTCCTGTACCTGGATATCTCGTTCTCATAAACCCTATCCAATTGGCACATTATAGCATCCACAAAATCTCTCCTTCTCTGTGGTTCCCCTTTTACTATCAAGAGGTCCTCCTGAGTAAAACAAACCACGTTCTTGCAGCGATATACCCCCTCTTTACCATCTACTTTCGTCCTTGTGTTTCCGTCCCCTTCCACTTGCCTGGCAATCCTCTTGACGCCCATGACGCCTTTAAATTCAGCCAACACTATTCCTCTCTCCGCTCCCTCTCTCACTAAGTCCGAATTCTGAGCCTTGCGAAATGACTGAGAGGTCAAAGCATAAAAAATAGCCTCGAGAAGATTTGTCTTCCCTTGGCCATTTTCCCCGTAGATGACATTAACCCCTCTCTTGAAACTCACCTTCTCTTCCACATAATTCCTAAAATCACATATTTTTATTTCCTCAACTATCAAGTACCTGCCGCTCCCCTTGCGTTTCTATTGTTTTTTCCTCACTTATCCCTACTGTCTTATAGGCATGATAACATAGCGATAGTCGTCCATATCCACTCCTCTTATCAGGGCGGGCTTCTCTGGCTCGTTCATAAGTATCCATATCTCCTCTTCCCCCACATTGGATATCCCGTCAAGCAGAAATTCCGAGTTAAAGACTATCTTTATCTCCTCTCCTTCGCATTCCGCCTCCAATTCCTCTTCCGCGCTTCCCACATCGGCCATTTCCGATTTCATCAATATCGTATCTCCCTTGGTCTCCATCTTGACCGCGGTTCCCACTAAAGAAGTTCTCTTTATCGCCCCAATAATGTCGTTCTTTTTTACCTTTACCTTTATCGTATGCTGAGTGGGAATCAGTTGGCTCCAGTTGGGGAACTTTCCCTCTATCTCTCTCACCATCATCACTGTGTTCCCCGTCTCAAATCTCACCTGTCCCTCTCCCTCAAATATTCCTATCTTCCCCCCTTTGCTTGCCCATTTCGGTATCTCTTGCAACGCTCTTGCCGGAATGATCATTTCCTTGCTCTCCCCGCTTCTGCTCATCCCTTTTACTTCTCTTACAGCCAATCGATAACTGTCCGTTGCTACCATATTAAGGGAGTCTTCCGTTAAACTTATATTTACACCTTGTAGAACCGGCCGTTTGTCATCCTTTGATGCCGCTTTTGCCACCTGATTTACCGCCGTGGACATCAATTCCAAGTCCAGTTCCTCTACTACCGCTCTTTTCCCTTCTGGCATTTTAGGAAAATCTTCGACTGCCATGGTTCTCAAAGAAAATTTCGATCTTTCGTCCTCTATCTGCAGCTGATTCTCCAAGTATTCCATTCTCACTAGATCTCCCTGTAAATTCCTTGCTATATCCAACAACAGCCTTGTGTTTACCACTACCTTTCCCTCTTCCTCCGTCTTACAGGGCAGAGTTTCTTTCATATAAACTTCTAAGTCAGTTGTGTGCAAGTTTATTTCCTCACCTGATACCTCCATATACACTCCGCTTAATACCGGAATAATGCTCTTGGAAGATACTGCTCTTTGAACCATTTGGAGAGAGTTGTTCAAGTCTTCACGCATGCAGGTTAGTTTCATGTTTTCCTCCTTATAAATTAAAGACTAATAAATAATAATCATTATAGTAGTATCCATATTATATCTGTTGATAATGTCAAAAACCCCAAAACGCAGAGGGAAGAGATTGTGAACTTATAAATGTCTCCTGTGACTTTTCTCTTAAAAAATGTGAAAAAAGAATAATAAAAAATCAATAAACGGAAAAATGAAAGAAATTAATAACAAAATCTTCAGATAATCAACAACATATACTATTATTTATACACTTTTAATACGATTGGTAAGTTCCTGGACGATATTATAAACATCCCTCCTCTCCTTTATCTGTTTTTTTACTTTTTCAATTGCGTGAATAACGGTAGAGTGGTGCCTTCCTCCGAAGGACTCGCTTATTGTTGGAAGAGAGTGATCGGTTAGTTCTCTGCAGAGGTACATGGATATCTGCCTGGCGGTGACCAGGGACCTGGAGCGATTGGGGCTCACTAGTACCTGGGGATCGATGCTGAAATATTTGGATGTCTCCTCGATGATAAGCTCAATTGAGATGTCCTTTTTCGAGGACTTGGGGAGCATGCTTTTTAGGACCTCGTTGGCTAAATCCTCGGTTATCTCCGATCCAGTCAGTGAAGAATAGGCTATAACTCTTATCAATGCCCCCTCGAGTTCTCTAATATTATTTTCGAAGGCGGAAGCGATAAGAAGTATCACTTCCTCGGGAACTTCCTTGTTGTCCAACTGCGCCTTCTTGCGCAGTATGGCGATCCTGGTTTCAAGGTCGGGAGGTTGTATGTCGGTCACCAAACCCCATTCAAAACGCGATATCAATCTATCTTCTAAAGTGGGAATTTCTTTAGGTGGACGGTCGCAGGTGATCACGATCTGCTTATTATTATTGTGCAGGTCATTAAAGGTGTGGAAAAACTCTTCTTGCATCCTCTCCTTGTTGGCAAGGAACTGAATGTCGTCAATGAGCAGGGTATCACAGGAACGATATTTCTTCTGAAATTGTGGCACGCGGTTGTTGATGATCGCGTTTATATAATCATTGGCGAACTTCTCAGTGGAAAGATAAAAGATCTTAAAGTGTGGAAAGAGCTTCTTGGAGTACCAACCAATGGCGTGAAGCAGGTGAGTCTTTCCTAAACCAGCGCCCCCGTAGATGAAGAGCGGATTATAGCAGGTGGGAGACTCAGAGACGGATCTCGCCGCTGCATGAGAGAAGCGGTTGCTGGGTCCGATGACAAATGTCTCGAAGGTGTACTTCTCGTTAAGGGTACTGCTCCCTTTATCATCCGCCCCCTCAACCAGGTTGTCAACGTCCAGATAAGTCAGCTTTTTGGGGCGGGAAGGTTTTTTAGGCTCCTCTTCCACCACTATATCAACGCTTTTCACGTCTGGGAGAGCTTCTTTCAACGCGTCCAGAATCACATCGAGATATCTCTTCTCCAACCACTCTTTCGTGAACGGATTGGACGCGGAGATCGTTGCAACGCCATCCTTTATATCCTTGAAGGAGGTGGATTCGAACCACATAAAGGTAGGTGTGTTTAGCCGGCTTTTAATGCTTTCGAGACAGCGTTGCCATAATGAGTCATACTCAGAGGCCATTATGCATATCCTTTAAAAGGAGAGACGCCAACTTTACGGCGCTATTTTATAATATCGCCAAATGCCCTTCAAGATGGCTCGGGTATATTCGGGAAAAAAATTTGAAATTTTTTAGGAGGGGGGCGCTCCAAAGAGAAAAGACCCATCGATCCACCATTCCATATTGGAACATATAGATATCCACAGATGTGGAAAAATGTTGAAAAATCCATTAACGTTTTTTGCTGCGATTTTTTAAAAAAAGGTAGTGCATCATGAGAGAAGGAGGAGAATATCATGGAAAAATAAGTTTTCCACAGATGTTAATAAGTTTGTGGAAAAACCAGCTATTACTCTGTTGAAAAATTTCCCGCCAGGGGATTTTCTAGAGAGAGCATACAGGAGAAGTTCGCGCTTAAGACCCTGGGTAATTCGGTAGTGGGCTGAAAAATTATGGCGATGGCGAGAAACCCAAAAATAAAGTTGCCATGCGCTACGGGGGTTTTACGATTGAGGGAGTAAAAAGGAGCCGAACAAAGAAGATGCGTTGGGAAGAAGAGGCGAAGAAGATGAAGAATAAGGGAAACGGGAAGAGTTCAGGGCAAGGAAGGCGATACACCGGAATGCGGCAGTTTCCACCGAAGGCAAACATAAAGGTCCCAGGGGGAGATATGTCTCGTAGGACCTTGGAAGGACGCGATATTTGCGTAATGATGAGGCGGCGGGAGAGACGTGAGGGGTAGCACCGGTTTTCTTGACAGCCCATGACCCTAAATATATAATTTGTCTGTTTTAAGGAGGAGAAGATGAAGAGGACCTTCCAACCAAACACGAGGAGGAGAAAGAGGACCCACGGTTTTCGCAAGCGAATGAGCACCCGCTCCGGAAGGGCTATCATAAAAAGGAGAAGGCTCAAAAGAAGGAAAGTGCTCAGCGCCTGATGGCTAGGCTATGCGCACCATCAAGACCAGTAGGGAATTTAGGGAGATACTGCGCGGGGGAAAATCCAGGGTATACGATACCCTGGTGGTTTATTATAGCGTGGGAGGGACACCGGACAAGGCCTACGGGTTTTCCCTGCCAAGGAAGTATGGCGGGAGCGTGGAGAGGAATCTCGCTAGAAGGAGGATGAAGGCGGCGCTTTCCCGGCACGAGCAGGAGCTGCCAGAGGGAAGGTACGTGTTTATGGCGAGAAAAAGAGCGCGTCGCGCCTCCTATGGGGAGATGGAAGAGGATATAAAAAGGTTCGTGAGGGAAGTAAGAATTGAAAACGGTCGACAGGATGAGCCGCGGAATTATTATCGCCCTGGTTAAGGCGTATCAGCGCACCATTTCCCAGATGCTCAAGCCCTCATGCAGGTTCTACCCTTCCTGCTCCGAGTACATGATCCAATCAGTGGAGAAGTACGGGGCCCCGAGGGGGGTGGCCAAGGGCCTGTGGAGAATACTCCGCTGCAACCCCTTCTCCAAGGGCGGATACGACCCCGCTTAGGAGGGCAGATGGGCTCAATCGCAGGCGTCTGGTCAACCATATGGAACGGGATAATCGCCGGGCTAAACTGGCTGTTGCAAGGTCTTTACCGCCTGACGGGAAATTACGGCATCGCTATCATACTCCTCACCATCGTGGTCAAGCTGATACTTCTGCCCCTCACCATGAAACAGACCCGCTCTATGATGGCCATGCAGAAGATCCAGCCGGAGATCAGGAAGCTGCAGGAGAAATACAAGGACGACAAGGAAAGGCTTTCCCAGGAAATGATGAAGTTTTACAAAGAAAACAAGGTGAATCCCTTGGGAGGATGCCTTCCCTTATTGCTACAACTCCCTATCTTTATAGCTCTTTACACCGTGTTAAGAAAATATCTTACCACCCCGCCAGTGTTACTACTGGGAAGGATCTTCCAGTCCGGACTCCCCAACCCCCAGGCATTGGCGGTGAAGGGTTCATTGATACAGTCCGCCAGTTTTTTAGGCATAAGCAATCTCGCGGACACGGCCAGGGCGGCGGGAGCTGCCGGCTATGTACTGATAGGGCTTTTAGCGCTCACCACCTGGTACTCTCAAAAACAGGTAATGACTGACCCGCGGCAGAAGAGCATGCTTTATATCATGCCACTCATTATGGCATTTATTGCCATAAGCCTTCCCTCTGGAGTGGGGCTCTACTGGCTGACCACCAACGTGCTCCAGATCCTTCAGCAGTACTTGGTGGAAAGGTATGAGAAGAAGCGGGAAGCGGAGGAGGAAGCGGAGCGCGCGAGAGCGAAGAAAGAGGCAAAGAGAGCGGGCAGAGCAGCGGAGCCTAAGGCGGCGCTCACAAAGACCCCACCCAAGACACCCGCCAAAGCCAAGGGAGCGGTCACCCAGGAAAAGAAAGGGGCACCGTCAAAGAAGCAAGTGGCTGGGGGCGAGAAGGGGGCGCGTGCCAAGAAACCCGCCGCCGGGGGAAAGAAAGCAAGCGCGAAGAAGACCGCTCGGCCATTGCCCAAACAGCCGCCCGCGGGGAGGAGAAGGCCTCCTCCTAAAAAGAAGTAGGGAGAACGGCAAAAAATATGGAAGAGATCAGAAATCGGCTTCCCGCCGAGATAGTCACCGAGATCGCCAGGCGGTTTGACCGCAAGGCTCGGGTCACCTCCTGGGAGGACGAGAAAGAGATCCACGTGGATGTCTGGGGAGAGGAGGTTTCGCTCTTAATCGGCAGGGGGGGCAGGACCCTGGACGCCATACAAGAGCTGGTGACCGCCATTGTCAAGCGGCGGGAGGGCGAGAGAAGAAGAGTGACCGTGGACATCGAAAGATACAGGGAGCGCAAGAAGAAAAGGCTGGAGGAGAAAGCCAGGGAGGCAGTGGAGAGAGCCCTCAGCTTAAAGAGGCCGGTAAGCCTCCTGCCCATGAGCGCCAGCGAGAGAAAGATCGTCCACAACGCCCTAAAGGACGACCATCGGGTAAAAACCAAGAGCGAAGGAGAGGAGCCAGAGCGCAAGGTTATTATCTACCCGGAGAGTGGCTGAACCGGGCTACCCGGCGAGTTTTCCTAAGGCTAGCCCCACGCGTTCCTTGCCCAGCACCCACCCGCTACGTGCGTTGAAATAAAGATAAAGAGAATCCCCTACGGGCTTTACGTCCAGAGCGTAAACGTGACTTTTTTTCCAACCCTCTTCCGGCTTAAGCAGGGGCTTCTCGCTTGATGGGATCCAGGAGCGGCCGTCGGGGGAGGTAAGGGTCCTTATGGCGGAACCGCTGTGGTTGATCTGGCTATTCCAGTAAATTCCGTTCTGAAAACCCACATAGCCATCTTCGAGTTTTAAGACCTTGATGGCGCCCGCCCCCAGATTGTCCAGCGCGCCCCCTGGGGTGGGGGTTATTAAAGGCTGGGGCAAAGGATGGTAAGGTCCGATGAGAGTGGCGGAGCGGGCCAGCCCGATGTATTTCGGCTCGGAAAATTTACAGTCTTTTAAAAATACCAAGCCGGCGCTGTAATAAAGCGAGTAACCGTCTTCCTCTTTTACCAGGCATGGATTGCCCATTGCTCCGTGGCGGGTCTCCTCTCTGTGCCAATTGAGGGAGGGCTCTAAGACCACCATGGGCTTTCCCCAGCGCGCGAGATCGGGGGATTGCCTACATTCTATATGGGAACGGCACGGCCTTAGCGCCAACACCTTTTCATAAAACAAGTAGTAGCTCCCGCCTTCCGCGTGAATAAAGGGTCTGAGGCTGCCCCGACATACCGCCCCCGGGAGTCGATGCCAGCGCAGACCGTCATCGGAGAGGAAATGGTGGATGCCCAGAAGGGAATGGGCGAAAAGGTGCCAGCGTCCGTCGGGCGTGTTGGAGGGAGGAAGGAAAGTGGGGTCGGCGATTATGGGGGAGGGGAAGGGGGGCTCGATCAAGGGATTATTCTTATATTCTTCCCAGCGCGCCGCAAGAAAATCCTTTACTTTCATGGTTATATTATAACGTAAGTAATGGTGAAGATAATGATAACGTAAGTAATGGTGAAGATAATGGTGAAGACGGTCTGGTGGTTGAAGCAAGCGGGTAGACATGGAGGGAAATGCGAGGGAGGAAAGGGGGTGACAGAAAAAATTACATAATGTAGATATTATTGATGGCGAAAAAACTAGTCGGGAGAGGCGGGCGATTCATATAATAAACCCAAGCGAAAAAAAATATTTCAATAAGCGCGACGGATTAGGTGACGGATTGGGCGACGGAATCTATCTGCCTTCGGTTGGCTCCGGTTGAGAAACGGAATGGGCGGAGCGCGATTTGGGAGCAAGATTTAAGAGGCCAGGATGAAAGTGAGCGTTTCACGTGAAACATCATGTATGAGAAAGATACCATAGCGGCGATATCCACGGGCGTGGGCGAAGGAGCCATCGGGATCGTGCGCATGAGCGGTCCGGATGCCCTACCTATTATACAAAGAATATTTTTAAGGCCGGGAAAGCAGGACCAGCCGCTGGAGAACTTCCGCATCCACCATGGCTTCATCATTGACCCAGAGACCTTATCCAGGCTGGACGAGGTACTCGTCTCGGTGATGAGGGCGCCTAAAACGTATACCAGGGAGGATATCGTTGAGATTAACTGTCATGGAGGTTATATGGCTCAGCGGAAAGTACTGGAACTGCTTATAAAGGAGGGCGCTCGTCTTGCGGAGCCGGGGGAGTTTACCAAGAGGGCTTTTCTCAATGGCAGGATCGACCTTCTGGAAGCGGAGGCAGTGCTGGGCTTGGTTAAAGCCAGAAGCGAAGAGGCGCTGAAGATAGCGGCTAGACAGTGTTCCGGAACGGTATCCCGGGAAATCAACGAAATCAGGGAAGATATCATCGAGGCATTGAGTGGGGTAGAGGCCTTCCTTGACTTTATCGAGGAGGACCTAGGGGAGCTGGACGAGAAGCACAGCATTAGGCTTCTGGTGGAGGCCCACGAGAAGATAAAGGAGCTTATTGAGGGGGAGCATCTGGGCAGCATCTACAGGCATGGAGTGGAGGCGGCTATCGTGGGCAAGACCAATGTGGGGAAATCAAGCCTGCTTAACGCACTCCTGAGAGAGGAGAAAGCTTTGGTCACTGAAATTCCCGGAACCACCAGGGACGCCGTCGAAGGCCAGATAACCATCTCCGGAATACCTTTTATTTTGGTGGATACCGCGGGCATAAGAAGAACCGGGGATCGGGTGGAGGTACTGGGAGTGGAGAAGAGCAAGATAAAGGTGCGGGACGCCCATTTCGTTCTAGTGGTTCTAGATGCGAGCATGGGGCTGGATGACCAAGACCGGGAGATAATCGAGCTTACCAAGGGGAAGAGGCGAATAATCCTTTTAAACAAAGTAGATTTGGGCGACCTTATCATGCCGGAAGATGTTCCGGCACGCGGGGCTCCCTTGATGAAGGTCTCCGCCAAAACCGGCGAGGGCTTAAGAGCCCTGGAAGAGGAGATGGCCTCCCTGATTATCCGGGAGGACGCCCTTTCTAGCGGTGACGCGGTGATAATGAATCTAAGGCAGAGAAGCCATCTCATAGAGGCGGGGAAAGCCTTGGGGGAGGCTTTGAGGACCATTGATGAAGGGGGAAAGGAAGAGATCGTCGCCCTTTTGCTGCGGGAGTCCTTGGACCATCTGGACAGCATTACCGGCAAGCGTTATCAGGAGGACCTGCTGGATAGCATATTTTCCATGTTCTGCATTGGGAAATAATAAGCGAGGAGGAAAACTAATAATCTATACCTCAGGTTAAGGGTTATAATATTTACATGCAGTAATGCCAATATTTATTAAAACATGACAATTGGCAGAAAGATGCAGAAATATTGTCTAATGATGATTGCCTGGTCGACGGAATTAAACGATAAATATAGAGCGTGCCCATAGAGAGAAAATGGATAAGAGCTTATACGACCTCATAGTGATAGGGGGAGGTATAACCGGTTGTGAGGCGGCTTGGACCGCCGCTTCCAGGGGCTGCAGGACCCTTCTATGCAATATTACCCTGGATCAAGTCAACCTTCCTCCCCACATCTCCGCGCTTTTTATTGCTGAAAAAGATATAGAAAGGGTTCTGACGGATCTGGGAGGGGGTATTTTTCTCCAAGCCCTGCGTCGCTCTCTCCTGGGGGTTTTCAGCGAACCCAATGAGCCAAACGCCGTTATTTCGCTTGACAAGAGGGAGTTTTCCCTGGTTTCCAAGGAATTGCTGGAAAATCATCCCATGATCGATCTCCGCCAGGCGCTAATCGGCGCCGCGCATATTGGTGATAACATCGAGTCAACCTCAATCTTTGGGGAGATTTTTACCGCCAAGAAGGCGCTTTTTGCGCCGGGAACTTATGTGGGGGGAAGAATTCGAGTGGGAAAAAGCGTCTTTTCGGCCGGGAGATATGGGGACCTCTCCTCCGATGAGCTAAAAAAGGTATTTGAAGATCAGGGATTCAAACTGGTGGAGTGGGAGGGGAAAACTCCCCAAGTGGTGGATATGCGCAGGGTAAACATGGAGGGTTGGAGAGAGCTGCCACCGGCAGGCGCCGCCATTCAAGATATAATTTTGGGCAGAAAGGACATTCCTCAGGTGAGAATGAAAGCTTTTTGGAGGGAGAATCAGGGCAATATATGCTATCTCTTCCCCTTGTCTTCCAAGACTAGGGAGGCGCAACTTCATCAAAAAGACGGAGGCAGGGCGCCCAGCGGAGTGATGGATGAGAAGGCGGTGGTGAGGGATTCCGTGGAGCACAGCTGCCTGATCGTAGGGTCAGCTGCCCCAAACCCCTTGAAAGGTTTAGCTTTTGCGGGGAAGTTCGCTGGCAAGAACGGTTATATAGAGTGCGCGCTGGATGGACGCGACAAGGCCCTCAAGTTGATGGGAGAGGGCTAGAGGGGTGTTTCACGTGAAACGCTACGACTGGGACAGGAAATACCAGGTGGTAGTGGTGGGAGGTGGACATGCGGGGTGCGAGGCTGCCCTGGCCTGCTCCCGCCTGGGCATGAAGACGCTCTTGGTAACCATAAACATAGATAAGATAGCCCTGATGCCCTGCAATCCGGCGGTGGGAGGCATAGGGAAGGGCCAATTGGTGGCGGAAATACATGCCTTGGGTGGGGAGATGGGTAAGATCGCTGACCGCGCATGTATACAGGCCAGGATACTCAATAGGAGCAAGGGCCCGGCGGTTCAAGCTCTCCGGGTCCAGACGGACAAGAAGTTTTACGAGGACGAGATGAAGAAAAGCCTGTTCTCCGCGGAGCGGCTGGACGTCCTGCAGGGAATGGTGGGGGAGATAGTGATAGAGGGAGGGGAGGTTAAGGGAATCGTCCTGGAGAACGGGATAAGCGTCGGAGCCCAGGCGCTCGTGCTGGCGACGGGAACTTTTCTCAACGCCTCCATCGTGGTGGGGGAGAAGAGCTATCCGGCGGGTAGGGTGGGCGAGTACGCCTCATACCAGTTGTCCCAGAGCCTAAAGAAAGCGAGGATTGAGCTGGACAGGTTGCAAACCGCCACCCCTCCCAGGGTGGACGGTAGAACCGTGGACTACCAAAAGACCATTCCCCAGCTGGGCGAGGAGGAGGTGGAGGGATTCAGCGGCAAGGAGCGCCCACTATTGCCTCAAATGGCTTGTTTTCTCACCTATACCAACCGAGAAACCCACCGGATAATCAAGAAACATCTCCATCTATCCCCCATTAAAACCGGAGGGGTCAAGGGGAGGGGGCCGCGCTTCTGCCCCTCCATCGACCGGAAGATAATTAATTTTCCCGAGAAAGAGAGGCACCCGGTCTTCATCGAGCCGGAGGGATGGCGGACCAAGGAGGTCTACCTTCAAGGGCTTACCACCAGCATGCCCGCTTGGGTACAGAAAGAGATAATAGCCGCCACCCCGGGCTTGGAAAGGGCGAGGATGATGAGGCCAGGTTATGCGGTTATGTATGACTTCGCGCCACCCCAGCAGCTTCATCCTACCCTGGAGGTCAAGGAGATAAGCGGGCTGTTCCTCGCCGGGCAAATCAATGGCACCTCCGGCTATGAAGAGGCGGCGGCACAGGGGCTTATGGCGGGAATAAATGCGGCAAGGAAAGTACAGGGCAAGGAAGGAATAGTGCTCAAGAGGTCCCAAGCATATATCGGGGTGATGATCGACGATCTAGTCACTAAAGGGGTGGAGGAACCTTACCGCATGTTCACTTCACGAGCTGAGTTCCGGCTCATCCTGCGCAGCGACAACGCGATTAACCGGCTTAGGCCTCTGGGGCATAGCGTCGGGCTGGTGAGCGACGAAGAGATGGAGGAGGCCATTGAGCTGGGAGAAGGAGTAAATGCGATAATTGAAGAATTAAAAGTAAGGAAATTGGCGCCGGAAGCGGTTAACCAGGTGCTTGGCTCGAAAGGAGGAAATCCAGCGAGAGAGCCCCTCCGCGCCATCGATCTGCTGAAAAGGCCAGAAGTGAGGATAAAGGACCTAGCGGAGATCTTGCCCAAGTTGAGGGAGAGAACCCCCAGGGAGCTCTTCCAAGCCGAGACCGAGGTCAAGTACGCGGGATATATCGATAGACAGCTCAGGGACGCGGAGAGAATGGAGGGCTTGGAGAATAGCGTCATTCCCTTGGAGATAGATTATGACCAGATGAAGGAGTTATCCTTCGCCGCGCGAGAGCAGCTGAAGAGGATAAAGCCCAGAACCTTGGGACAAGCCGCCAGGATTTCCACGGTTACCCCGGCGGATATAGCGCTTTTATCTATATATTTAAAGAGAAAAGAAATTGGAGACACGGGAGATACTTGAGGAGAGACTAAAGAGAACGGCTCGCCTGCTGGGCATAGAGCTTAGCGGCCAGACCATGGATCAGCTGGAAGAATACCTGAGCGAGCTTTATAAATGGAATAGCGCTTATAATCTAGTGGGAAGAAAGACCACCTGGGAAGGCTTGGTGGAGCATGCGGTTGATTCGTTGACACCCTTGTTATTTACCAAACTCTTCCAGGAGGGAATAGAGGCGCTGGATTTGGGGAGTGGCGCGGGTTTTCCTGGATACCCCCTATATATTGTCGCCGGTCCCTTCAGCCTCACTCTGGCGGAGCCTCTACGAAAAAGGTACTCCTTCTTAAGGCATATAAAGAGGACGCTTTCCCTGGAAAAGGTGACGGTTCTTCCCCTGCGAGGAGAGGAGATGGCAAGGATGGATCAGCACCTCAACGCCTTTGATTTGATATTCGCCCGCGCGGTGATGGATTTTTCCAAAACAATGAAGCTCGCCCAACCGCTTTTGTCATCGGGCGGCCGTCTACTACTTTTTCTGGGAAAGAAGGATAGCGAGACGCTTTCCCGGGCTTCCAAAGCCCTCCCCAGGCAGAATTATAAGTTGGAGTACATGCGGTCGGTGAAAAAATTGACGGGGAAGGACAATTTTGTGGCTGCGGTGCGCAAACAAGAAAAAGTATAAATGTAAACTTAATATTTATACTTTTAACGATATTTAATAATACTACTTTTTAATGAGCAAAAATGCGCGCGTTTTCGTGGTTTTCTTGTGAAATTGCCCGTTTGGAGGGAGCGGATATCTCCCTTATGCGGAAGGAGAAAGATTGGGAAAAATAAGGCTCAAAGAAAGACAGCTCGTGAATAAATCTGTAAATTGAGAGGAATCACGGAAAAGAGGTGAATATGAAGGAGGCGGAAGTTTATAAGGAGGGCTGTTTGGAAGATCATGCCCAGGAGGAGATAGCGCGCAGGCCCATAGACGAAGAGGCGCTCCATACGATGGAAGAGGAGCTGAGCGGGCTTGAGCTTAAGCCTAAAAAAGGGATACCCATCTATAAAAGAGTTCTCTCCGCCATCGCCTTGCGCCGAGAGCCGGGCGAGCGGGGGCAGAGGGCGGGGAAGGTAGTGGCCATCGCCAATCAGAAGGGGGGAGTGGGCAAGAGCACCACCGCCATCAATCTAGGCACCTATCTTGCGCTGGAGGGCAGGAAGGTCCTGCTGGTTGATTTGGACCCACAGGGCAACGCCACCAGTGGGCTGGGGATCGAGAGGGGGAAGATTAAAAATTGTATTTACAATGTGTTAATAGAAGAGTTGCCCCTGAGCGAGATCGTACTAAGTACCGAGGTGGAAAACCTTCATATTGCCCCCTCAACCATCCAGCTAGCGGGAGCGGAGATCGAACTGGTCTCGGTGATGTCCCGGGAGTGGAGGCTGAAAGAAAGCCTGGAGGAGGTGCTCGCGGACTACGATATCATCTACCTGGATTGCCCCCCTTCCCTGGGACTGCTCACCATCAACGCTCTGGCCGCCGCCGATGAGACGCTCATTCCCATCCAGTGCGAATTCTACGCGCTGGAGGGTCTGGTGCTTTTGATGCGCACCATTCAGAAAGTAAAGGCGCACCTGAACAAAGACTTGAAGATCGGGGGCATCCTCATGACCATGTTCGACCCCAGAACCAATCTCTCCCGACAGGTGGTGGAGGAGGTGAGGAAGCTCTACTCTGAAAACATCTATAACACTCTGATTCCACGTAGCGTGAGGTTGAGCGAGGCTCCTAGCTACGGATTGCCCATACACCTATACGACCCACTCTCCAAGGGAGCGATAGCCTATCATGAATTGGCGAAGGAAGTGATGAGAAATGGTTAAAAAAGGCCTGGGAAAAGGGCTGGGGGCGCTGATCTCCAGCTCTCAGCTGGGGGAGGAACCCCGCTACGAGATGATTCCCCCGGATAGCATTACCCCTAACCCTCTGCAGCCGCGCAAGCGCTTCAAGGAAGAGAACATGGAGGAGCTGGTGGCGTCCATTCGGGAACACGGGGTGGTGCAGCCGGTGGTGGTGCGGCCAGTGGGTGCCAAGTACGAGCTCATCGTGGGAGAGAGGCGCTGGCGCGCGGCTCAGCTGGCGGGTTTGAACGCCATACCCGCCATAGTCAAAGACGCCAGTGATCCGGAGGCGCTGGAGGTGGCTCTGATTGAGAACCTTCATCGGGAAGACCTCAACGGCATCGAGGAGGCCACCGCCTACCAGCAACTGATAGAGGAATTCAACCTTACACAGGATGAGCTCTCCGCCAAGTTGGGCCGGAGTCGCCCAGCCATCGCCAACACCTTGAGACTTCTCCAATTACCCCTGGAGATTCAGGCGGCGGTGGTGGCGGAGGAGATCACCGCGGGGCACGCCCGGGCGTTGTTGGGACTACAAGGAGACCCCTATCAGATGGTGCTGGCGGAGCGCATAATCGAGGAGAACCTCTCCGTGCGCCAGGTGGAGGAGATAGTGCGTAAGCGTATCGCCGGGGAGGTGGGCGCTGGGCGAAAGAGGGAAAAGCCCCAACCGGTGATGGAGCTGGCCCAGAAAATAGGCGCACGTCTGGGGGCACGGGTGAAGGTGCTGCGCGGCAAACGCAAAGGGAAGATAATCATCGAGTACAGAAACGAAAAGGACCTGAAGCGCATCCTCTCCGAACTGGGATTGGCGGAAGAGCAAGCCGCGGAAACATAACTATAATAATTACATAATGTAAATATTGGCTTGGAGCGATTTTCGCGGCGCCGAAAAGATAAAGAACTTGGGGCGTGCCCTCTCCCAGGCGGGAATTGCGGCAAGAAAAAGAATTATTCGCGTCTCGGTGTCCGTCCATATGGATTATGAAGAATGAGTAGGAAGACCTTGGCATCAAGGATAAAGAGGCGGGCATAAGGAGCCCGCAAGCATGTTGGAGAGATGCCCTCATGATGCGAAAAAGCGTTGAGGTAAAGGTAAAGTGCGCCAACCACGATAGGGCGCGAGCCTTCTTACAGGCAAACGGAGCCGTCTTCGCGGGAAGGGAGCGCCAGGCAGACATCTATTTCAAGGTGGATCGAGGCAGGCTCAAGTTGAGGGAGGGGGAGACGAAATCCGCTCTTATCTTCTACCTGAGGGAAGATAAGGCGGGACCGAGAAGGTCTGAATGTCTTTCCTTGGAAGTGGAGCGGGAATCGGTTCTGAAAGAGATACTTGAAAGGTCTCTGGAACAACTGGTGACGGTGGAGAAGAAGAGAGAGGTCTGGTACCTGGAAAACCTGAGGTTCAACCTGGACACGGTGGAAGGACTGGGAGCCTTTCTGGAGTTAGAGGCTTTGGCGCCAGAGGAGGATTTCCGAGAGGATGAACTGGTAAGGCAATGCGAGCGCTGCCTCCGGCAGATGGGCATAGAGGAAGAAGACTTGGTGACCGTCTCCTACAGCGACCTACTCGCGGATTAGCCAATGGAAGAATTTAGGGGGAACGAAGGTATAAACCGCTTTCCCGCAATGCACTGAAAAGCCCGAGGAATGACCGGAAATATATTTTTACTCTATGTAAATAATTATTTCTTATCTCGCGAAACTAGATTTAACCGCTTTTTCGTCACAAAAGCTTCCGTGATGGCTCGACCATAACCCCCTAGCGCTGTTTTTCCAGAGCCAACTCCACTAGCCTGGCGACCAGCTGGTTGAAGCTCATGCCGGCGGATTGCGCGGAGAGGGGAAGCAGGCTGGTCTCGGTCATCCCCGGGCTGATGTTTAGTTCCAGCACCTGGGGGACCCCCCCCTCATCTACGATAATGTCCACCCGGGAGACATTTAAACAGCCCAAGGCGCGGTGGGTGGCTAGAGCCGCTTCGATGGCCCTCCCCAGGGCCTCCTCGCTCAACCTGGCGGGACAATAGTAATCGGTCATCCCGTGGGTATAGCGCGCGTCGAAGTCAAAGAACCCGCTCTTGGGCACGATCTCCACCGGGGGAAGAGGGGTGAGATCATCGTTCCCCAATATGCTTACCGCCACCTCCGTCCCTTTTACAAAGCTCTCCAGGATGACCCGGTCATCGTAATCGAGGGCGGAAGCTATCGCTGGCGCCAGTTCGGGATAGCCATGCACCATCTTCACTCCCAGAGCCGATCCCTGAGCCGCCGGCTTCACCACCAAAGGAAGGCCCAGCTTGGAAGCGAGCTCCTTGAGCAGGTTGACGGCTCCCATCTCCTGGAAGGTGGCTGCGCTGAGCACATAGAAAGGTGGAGTGGGGATGCCCTCCCGCAACAAAATCTCCTTGGAGAGCGCCTTGTTGAAGCCCAAAGTGCTGGCGAAGACACCCGGTCCAGTGTAGGTTAGGTCTAGTATCTCCAGTAGTTCCTGTACCGTCCCGTCCTCGCCGAATTTCCCGTGCAGCGCGATGTATACAAGGTCGGGACGCTCCGTCTTCAGGTTCGATACCAGGTTCTCGTCTATGTCAAGCTCTACTACCTCATGACCCAATTCGGTCAAAGCGTGGGCCACTCTGCGCCCGGAACGCAGGGAGATGTCCCTCTCCAGGGATCGGCCTCCCATTAGCACCACTATCTTCATACCCATGTGCACACCTCCCTGGGTTACGGTTCCTCTAGCCTCTTATTATTCTTATTTTTAATGTCCAATCCAAGCGAGCGAGCGATGGAAAGCTCCCGGTTGACCACCTTAGAGAGGCGCTCCACGCCCTCCCAGATCTTCTCCGGCGGAGGGTGACAGAAAGCTAGCCGCATCTCGTTGGTGCCTTGTTCGTCCGGGTAGAAACCCGTGCCAGGCACGTATGCCACTTTGTTCTCCACCGCATTGGCAAGCATGTCGCTGGTGTTGATAAAAGGGGGAAGCGACGCCCATACGAAGAACCCTCCTTGGGGCTTAGTCCAGGTAGCTTCCTCGGGGAAGAACTCCTCCAGCGCCTCAAGCATAGTCTCCTTTCTTTCGCGGTAGGTCTCCACCAGTTTTTCTATCACCCCCCGCCAGTTCTGGGTGGTGAAATAGCGGAAGGCGATGCGTTGGGTTAGAGAGGATGTGCAAAGATCGGCGGACTGTTTCGCCAGAAGCACTCTCTCCGTGACTGGGGCGGGGGCGTATACCCAGCCGATTCGCAATCCGGCGGAGAGTATCTTGGAGAGGGTTCCCAGATAGACCACGTTTTCCGGGTCCTGTGCTTTCAAGGGCTCCAGGGGCTGTCCCTCGAAACGCAACAGCCCATAGGCGTTATCCTCGATGATCAAAAGCTCGAACTCCCGGGCGATCTCCAGCAGACGCGCGCGGCGACGCGCGCTCATGGTGATGCCGGCGGGGTTCTGAAAGTTGGGGACGGTGTAGATGAACTTCGCTCTTTCCCCTCGTTTTCTCAACGCCGTGAGGGACTCGGACAGAAGCTCGGTCTTGAGCCCTTCCTCGTCCATGCCCACGGTGATAAAGCGGGGCTGGTAGCTCATGAAGCTGTTCAGCGCCCCCACATATGAGGGCGCCTCCACCACAACCCAGTCACCGGGATTGATGAAGATTTTCGCCAGTATCTCCAACGCCTGTTGGGCTCCGCTGGTGATGACGATCTCTTCCGGATGGGCGTGGATCTTTTCCAAAGCCATGATCTCGCAGAGTATTCTTTTCAAGGGAGCGTAACCATCGGTGGGTCCATACTGAAGGGATCCGGGACCGTCCTCTAGAAAGACCTCCCTGGCTATCTCCGCCATCACTTCTGGCGAAAGGGCTCCGGTTTCCGGTAGGCCTCCCGCCAGCGAGATCACATCAGGCCGGGCCGTTATGGAAAGCAGGTCGCGAATCTCGGAGGATACCATGGAGCCGGTCCTCTCAGCGTAAAGCTTCCCGAAAGGGTCAAAGATGTATCTGGTCACTATATCACCTAGTTTATTCTACATTATGTAACGTTTAGAATTCTACCATCTATTTTTTTACAATATGTGATTAATTTAATCTTTACCGCCTCTCTTTATCTTCCTTGGCGCCTGGCAAATCCGGTCTTTACCCTTTCTATAAGGCTTACCCTGGGTTTCTTCCCGTAAGAAAGGTTGTAGCCCGAGGATGCCTATATTGGCGCCTATATTGAAGGTCAATTACTCCATCCGCTCAGCTTCTCAGAACCCCGCATTGACTGTTAAGCCATGCACGGTTCGCCATGCCTCGTCTAGCCGGGCGGAAAAGTTCTTTTAATGGATGTCATTATATCAGATGAGGGAATCGGCGGTAACGCCGGAAGCAACACCACGGGGGCGTCGCCAGTGAAGCGCTAAGGGGAGAAACCTCATTTTCGGAGGTGGGCGGTTGACCCGAAAAGCGGTGGATTGCTCGAATCCCCTACAAAGCTGAAATACATCTTGATGAAGCAAAAATCGGAAAGAAAGGATGATGCGGGTCGATTATTTAAGAGCCTCCTTCGGTTGCCCACAGTTAAAGTGCTTTATACGCTCACCCAATCATCTGAAAATGAAGGATTAAAAATACTGTGCCAACCTTCGGTTTTCCTAAGATCGTCCAGGCAACCGAGAGACTGACGCTGTTTCTTATCGGTAGAAGCTTTGGGTCGAAAAAGTTGAGGGATCACCCCATCATCCCGAAAAATACGAATCTAGAAAAGAGAAAGGAGTTCCCTTCCAAATTTTCAGTCTGTCAATTATGGCGCTGCGTTTGGTCTCCGAAGCGAAGGGCATAGACTAGATCGGGGAGAAAATCGCAAGGCTCGTAAGCCGTATTGGTTTTGTTGGCGGCGAGCGAAAAGTGCTAAAATTAATAATTGTAAAGGATGGCTTCGAAGTAAAGGGCTTATAAGTTTGCGAGCTGGCGCAATCGGTAAAAATCATTATTGGACCATATTAATAACCATCGCGAGCGAGTGGTTTAATAGTGCGCGGAAAAGCTTTTTGGGCGCGCGAAGCGTGGGCGCGCGAAGCGGTTTCTGTAAAAGAAGCAGGGTGAAGGGAAAATGAGAGCCCAGTGGAGAGAAGGGCGGAGAAGGGACCGAATCGCAACGAAGACGAGAGGGAGTAAAAAAAGAGGATGATGAATAAAAGGTTGGATCCGCCAACCGGCAAGGAAGTCGGGGGGGAGGCCGGGGAAATAGAGAGACAACTTTTTGCCGCCTTGAACAGCCTGCCAGATGCGGTGCTCCTCATCGATGACGAGGGAAGGATAAATTACGCCAATCCCTCGACGGAGATTGTGTTGGGCTATCCGCCGGAGCAGATGAAGGGCAGGCATATCTCCGAGATAATTCACCCGGACGATATAGGGCGCGTGCCCGGCGCCGGCGGCGGGGGGCCTCTCCCTTCCAAGCCAGGAAGAAGCAAGTTCCGGGCGCGCGACTGCAAGAACCGGTATCTTTGGGTGGAGTCTAGCCACGGCCCCAGCCGAGACGAAAAAGGAGAAATTAATGGTGTGGCGCTCAGCCTGCGGGACGTAAGCGAGCGCGTTGAGCTGCAAGAAACGCACGATGCGGAGAGAGAACAACCCCTCTCCATATTCGAGAGCATCGGCGAGATCATTTACGTGGCCGATCCTTTCACCTACGAGGTGCTCTACGCCAACCGGTACCTCAAGGAAGCCTTCGGCAGGAAACTGGTGGGGGGACTGTGTTATCGGGAGTTCCAAAACCTCGATAAACCCTGCGATTTCTGCACCAACGAGATAATCCTGAAAAACCGCTATGAACCCTACCGCTGGGAGTATCACAATCCCGTTCTGGACAGACACTTCGCCATAACCGATCGCATCATCAAGTGGCCGGATGGGCGGGACGTTCGCTTCGAGCTGGCTATCGATATCACCGAGCTAAAGAAGGCCGAGAAAGCTATGCACGAATCGGAAGAGAGATACCGGATGCTTTACGAATCCATTCCCGACGGCGTGGTGATGATGGACATGGGGGGGCGCATTCAGGAGTGTAATCCGGCACATATGGATATGCTGGGGTATAACGCAGAAGAGATAAAACACCTTACTTACATGGACTTCACCCCGGAGAGATGGCACCGGATGGAGGAGGAGATAATCGAGACCCAGACCAAGGTTAGGGGCTATTCCGACATCTACGAAAAGGAATATATAAAGAAGGACGGAAGCACCTTTCCCGTTGCCCTCAGAAACTGGCTGATAAGGGACGAGGAGGGCAACCCCAAAGGGATGTGGGCCATCGTGCAGGACATCAGCGAACGCAAACGGGCGGAGGAGGAACTGAGAAGATACCGCGAACACCAGGAGGATCTAGTGGGGGAGCGCATCGCCCGGCTGGAAGAGGTAAACGCCGAACTGGAAACTTTCGCCTACTCCGTCTCTCATGACCTTCGCGCCCCTTCAAGGGCTATGCAAGGTTTCTCCCGAGCGCTGCAGGAAGATTACGAGGAGGTGCTGGACGAAAAGGGAAAGGATTACGCGGAACGCATCGTCTCTGCTGCTCGCCGCATGGATAACCTCATCAAGGACTTACTGGAGTACAGCCGCGTCACCCGCAAGGAGATGAAGCTGGAACGAATCAGCCTGGATGAAGTGGTGAAGGAAGCCCTACGGCAGCTGGACGCGGAGATAAAGGAAAAGGAAGCCAAGGTGTCGGTGGAATGCCCTCTCCCTTATGCGAAAGGGCACTTCGCGACCTTGGTTCAAGTGGTTGCCAACCTGGTCTCCAATGCCCTAACCTTCACGGCTAACGGAGTTAGGCCCGAGGTGCGGATTAGAGTAGAAGAACGGGATGGCTGGGTGCGCCTGTTGGTGTTGGACAATGGCATCGGCATAGCCCCGGAGCAACAAGAGCGCGTCTTCCGCATATTCGAGCGCCTGCACGGCGTGGAGACCTATCCAGGCACCGGCATCGGTCTTGCCGTGGTGAAAAGGGGCGTGGAGCGCATGGGGGGACAGGTGGGAGTAAATTCCCAGGAGGGAAGAGGAAGCGAGTTCTGGATTGAGCTGCAGAAAGGGTAGAAAGAATCATGAATAGGATAAACCAGACAATTCTGCTGGTGGAAGATGACCCTAATGACGTTATCTTAATAGATAGGGCGTTCAAAAACGCCCATATCGCCAACCCTATCCGGGTGGTGGAGGATGGGGAGAAAGCGATTGCTTACCTGGAGAGCCTTGCTGGCCAGGGGGAGGGCAAGGACTCATCCATGCCTGTATTAGTCCTTCTCGATCTGAAACTACCGAGGAAATCCGGACTGGAGGTGTTGGAGTGGCTAAGGGCGCAACCTCACCTGAAACTTTTGCCGGTGGTAGTGCTCACTTCCTCTCGGGAGTCCACTGACATCAATAAAGCCTATGATATCGGCGCCAACTCCTACCTGGTAAAATCCGGTTCCTATGAGGATCTTATGCAAATGGTTGAATCCCTCAACATGTACTGGTTGATTTTAAACGAGCCGCCTGATATCGGCGCGGAAACCGAATGAGGGAGGCGCAGCGCGTTGGAAGAAGGGTTAAGCATTCTGCTCATCGACGATAACCCTGACGACCGCCTGCTGGTTATGCGAGAGCTTGATAAGGAATTCCCCGGATTGAGGGTGGAGCAAGCCATCGATAACTCTGGATTTGCGCGCGCCTTGGAGAAGGGAGACTTTGACGTAGTAATAACCGACTACCAACTGCACTGGACGGATGGCTTGACGGTGCTGCGCGCAGTCAAAGAAAAATTTCCAGATTGCCCGGTAATCATGTTTACCGCCACGGGAACGGAGGAGGTGGCGGTGGAGGCCATGAAAAACGGGCTTGACGATTATATCGTCAAATCTCCCAAGCATTTCGCACGATTGAGCGTGGCGGTGCGCGGAGTTTTGCGCTCTGCAAAAGAGCTCCGGGAGAAGAGATGGGCGGAATCCCGCTACCGGGACTTTTACAAGAACGCTCCGGTTCCTTACCTCAACGTCGCCACCGATGGCAAGGTAATGGAATGCAATGTTGCCGCGGAGGATTTTTTTGGATACCCATACGAGGAACTTCTAGGGTTACATATCTTAAGTCTATATGCCGATGAATCGAAGCACCTTGCGAAGGAGCTTTTAGAGAAATCCGCCAAGGGAATTCACACTTATAACCGGGAGATGGTCTGTCTTAAGAAGGACAGCTCCAAAGCAAACTGTCTACTTTCCATAAGCCCATTGAGAGATAGTGTGGGCGAGGTTATCGCCAGCGAGTGGGCGATCATCGACATAACCGAACGCAAGCGGGCGGAGGAGGAAGCCACCCGCATCCTTCGCCTATACAGCGTTCTCAGCAAGGTAAACCAAGCCATTCTAGGAATAGGCAATGCTCAAGAACTTTTTGAAACGGTCTGCCGCATCGCGGTGGATGAGGGTGGATTTCTCATGGCTTGGATTGGTCTGGTGAATCAGGAGACCCACCAGGTGGAACCAGTGGCTAGCGCTGGCTTAGTTGAAGGTTATCTGGACAAGATAATCGTTTCCATCGATGAAGTGCCTGAGGGAAGGGGCCCTACAGGCACTTCTATACGGGAGGATAGAACCGTTTTATGCGGGGATATCGGGGGCGATTCCTCCATGGGGCCCTGGCGTAATCAGGCTCTTGCCAGGGGATACCGTTCCTCCGCCAGCATGCCGTTGAGGGTGGGGGGCAGGGTGATCGGGAGCCTCAACCTCTACCTGGGGTATCCCTACATGTTCACCCAGGAATATGTGGCGCTGATGGAGACTATGGCTTCGGATATCTCGCTCGCCCTGGAATTCATAGAGGAGGAGAAGAGGCGCAAGCGGGCGGAGGAGGAAGTAAAAAGAAGTGAGGAGAGCTACCGGGCATTGGCAGAGAGCATTACCGATATCTTCTTCGCCATGGATAAAAACCTTCGCTATACTTATTGGAACCGAGCCTCGGAGGAGCTCACCGGGATAGCCGCCGAGGACGCTCTGGGGAAGTCCATCTACGAGATCTTCCCGGAGGTGCGAGGCACAGGTATCGACGAAACCTACCTGGAAGTCTTACGTTCCGGCCAACCCCGTTTCTTTGAGAACAGGTATACCCTTAAAGGAAAGGAGTATGTGTTTGAGATATCCGCCTATCCCAGCGGAGAAGGGCTCTCCGTGTTGGCGCGGGACATAAGCGAACGCGTGCATCTAGAAGAAGCCGTAAAGAAGAGGGAGGAGAGCTACCGCAGCACTTTCGAGAGTACTGGCACCGCCATGTTTTTAGTGGACCGCTCCGGACTGATCACCGAGACCAACCGGGAGATGGAAAAGATCTTCGGGTACTCGCGAGAAGAGGTGACGGGAAGGATGCGCTACATGGAGCTGCTCATGCCCGAGGAGGTGGAAAAGGTCAAGAGCAACTCCCTAAAACTGCTCAAAGGGGAGATAGAAAGCCCCCTGCAGTACGAGATTCGGGCTCGGCACAAGACGGGAAGGCCCATCGACGCCCTAATCAGCGTGAGCATGCTCCCCGGGGTGGAGTTGAGCGTCATCTCACTGATGGACATAAGCGAGCGCAAGCGGGCGGAGGAGCGGGAAGCCGCCTTGAAGGAACTGGGCATCGCCTTGAGCGAGACCGACGACTTGGGGGAAGCCCTGCGCCTCTGCCTCAAGACCGCCATAGACATCTCGGGGATGGACTCGGGAGGCATCTATCTGGTGGACGAGAAAACGGGGACTTTGGAGCTGGCATGCTCTCGGGGCCTCTCCAGCGATTTCATTAAAAGGGTTTCCAGCTACGGCCCCCACACCCCCAACTTCCGCTTGGTTCAGGAGAAAAAGCCAGTGTACTCCACCTATCCGGAGATTTCCTTGGACCAGGACCGGGCCAAGCTCCGCGAGGGCCTCAAATCCATCGCCATAATCCCGATAGAGAGCCAGGACAAGGTGGTGGCATGCTTGAACCTCTCCTCCCACACTCTGGAGGAAGTG